>NZ_BSPB01000053.1:0-23901 GCF_030160815.1 Hydrogenophaga electricum
GCCGGCTTCGTGAGCCTGGGCACGGTGCGCGAAGCGCCGCCGCCGGCCCGGCCCGCATCGCCCCGCAGCGTGTGGTCGTGCTGGTCGCCGGCAACGGCGGCCGAGCGCTGAGCCCGCTGCCGTTGGCTCAACCGGGCCGGGCCGCCACCTCGCGCACCGCAGCCACCAGCGCACCCAGGGCGCCCTGCGCCGCGCCATCGCGCCCGGTGCGCCAGAGGCAGTGCGTGTCGTAAGGGGCCAGCGGCCGCTCCAACGGCACAAACACCACGCCCGGCAGGCCCGCCTGCTGCAGCGCCGCCGGCACCAGGCCCACGCCGAGGCCCTGCGCGATGACCGAGACCACGCTCAGCCAGTGCCGCAGCTCGAAGCCCAGCGCGGGCTCGAACCCCGCGTCGGCACAGGCGGCGAGGATGCGGTCGTGGTAGTCGGGCGAAACGTCGCGCATCACGATCGCAAACGACGCGTCCTTCAAGGCAGCCAGCGGCAAACGCTGGTGGCCGGCCAGCGCATGGCCCACCGGCAGGCAGGCCATGAAGGGCTGGCTGGAGACAAGGATCTGCGAAAAGCCCGCCGGCACGCGCGTGGTGTGCACGAAGCCCAGATCGAGCCGGTCGTGCACCAGTTCCACCAGCTGTTCGCTGCTGCTGAGCTCTCGCAGCGCCAGCCGCAGCCGGGGGTGCGCCGCCGCAAAGTCGCGCAGCACCTGCGGCAGCCCCCGGTACAGCACCGTGCCGGCAAAACCGATCTGCAACTGCCCTGCCAGCCCCTGCCCCACGTCGCGCGCCTCCCGCGCGGCCAGCGCCGCCTGCCCCAGCAGCGCTTGCGCGCGCGGCAGAAAAGCCCGGCCGGCGGCCGTGAGCGCCACGCCCCGGCTGTTGCGCTCGAACAGGCGCGCGCCCACGTCGGCTTCGAGCTGCTGGATGGCCATCGACAGCGGCGGCTGCGTCATCGCCAGACGTTGGGCCGCCCGGCTGAAGTGCAACTCCTCGGCGAGCACGGTGAAACAGCGCAGGTGGCGGAACTCCATGAATCTGTTCTACATATTGATCAATCGGCAATCCATATTAGACAGCTATTCATGACGCCGCCACAATCTCGCCCAGCCCGAGACATTCCCGATTTCCAACGGAGACCCCCATGGCATCGAACCAAGCCCGATTCAGCTGGGAAGACCCCTTCCAACTCAGCGCCCAGCTCACCGACGACGAGCGCCAGGTGCAGGAAGCCGCCCGCGCCTATTGCCAGGAAAAGCTGCTGCCACGCGTGCAGATGGCCTTCCGCAACGAAACCACCGATCCGGCCATCTTCCGCGAGATGGGCGAACTGGGCCTGCTGGGCCCGACCATCCCCGAACAGTACGGTGGCGCCGGCCTGAACTACGTCTGCTACGGCCTGGTGGCGCGCGAGGTGGAACGTGTGGACTCGGGCTACCGCAGCATGATGAGCGTGCAGAGCTCGCTGGTGATGGTGCCGATCAACGAATTCGGCACCGAAGCGCAGAAGCAAAAGTACCTGCCCAAGCTGGCCACCGGCGAGTGGATCGGCTGCTTCGGCCTGACCGAGCCCAACCACGGCAGCGACCCCGGCAGCATGATCACCCGCGCCAAGAAGGTCGACGGCGGCTACAGCCTGTCCGGGGCCAAGATGTGGATCACCAACAGCCCGATCGCCGACGTGTTCGTGGTCTGGGCCAAGGACGAGGGCGGTCAGATCCGCGGCTTCATCCTGGAAAAGGGCTGGAAGGGCCTGAGCGCCCCGGCCGTGCACGGCAAGGTCGGCCTGCGTGCCTCCATCACCGGCGAGATCGTCATGGACGAGGTATTCGTGCCGGAAGAAAACGCCTTCCCCGAGGTGCGTGGCCTGAAAGGCCCGTTCACCTGCCTGAACAGCGCCCGCTACGGCATCGCCTGGGGCGCGCTGGGCGCCGCCGAGGACTGCTACTTACGCGCCCGCCAGTACGTGCTGGACCGCCAGCAGTTCGGCCGCCCGCTGGCCGCCAACCAGCTGATCCAGAAGAAGCTGGCCGACATGCTGACCGAGATCAGCCTGGGCCTGCAGGGCTGCCTGCGCCTGGGCCGCCTGAAGGACGAAGGCAGCGCCCCGGTGGAACTGACCTCCATCCTCAAGCGCAACAGCTGCGGCAAGGCGCTGGACATTGCGCGCCAGGCGCGGGACATGATGGGGGGCAACGGGATCAGCGACGAGTTCGGGGTGGCTCGCCACCTGGTGAACCTGGAAGTGGTCAACACCTACGAGGGCACGCACGATGTGCACGCGCTGATCCTGGGCCGGGCGATCACCGGGATTGCGGCGTTCGCGAACTGATCCGGGGCTCGCTCGCCCTGAAAAACGCGCTGACCTCGCACGACGGCGCGGCACTGACGGTGGCCTCGGCCGGACTTTCTGACCCGTCGGCTCAACGCGACTGAATCGCCCACAGGAGCGCTCGGGCATGCGGAGTGGTCCGGCGGACCGCACATGCCGGCGTGGTGAAATGGCGCGCCCCGTCCGCCGGACACCACCGCCTTTCGCCCGTTGCCGCCTTCCACCCTTGCCGACACCGCGCCCGCAGACGCCCCTCCGGGCAGCGTCTACAGCCACCCCGGTTTTCTGGCCTTCCTGATCGCCCGCGCGGTGGCGGTGTTCGCCACCCAGGTGCAGGCCGTGGTCGTGGCCTGGCAGGTGTACGACCTCACGCGCGACCCCATGGCGCTGGCCTACGTGGGGCTGGCCCAGTTCCTCCCCATGCTGTGCCTGTTGCTGCCGGCCGGTGACGTGATCGACCGCTGGCCGCGCAAGCCCATCCTGGCGATCAGCTGGGCGGTGGGGGCGGTGTGCAGCGGCGGGTTGTGGTGGCTGTCGGGGCACGGTGCGGCCGGGGTCTCGGGCATCTATGCCGTGCTGGTGCTCTACGGTTGCGCGCGGGCATTTTCCGGGCCGGCTCTGCAAAGCCTGCTGCCGCAGGTGGTGCCGCGCGCGCAGCTGGCGCAGGCGATCGCGGCCAACAGCATGCTGATGCGGGTGGCCGGCATCGGTGGGCCCCTGCTGGGTGGCGTGCTGTACGCGCTGGGCGGGGCCAGCCTGACCTATGCCGCCTGCCTCGCCAGCTTCTTGCTGGGCACGCTGCTGCTCGCGCGCGTGGCCGTCGCTCCGGTGGCCGCGGCCGCCCCAGCGACGGGCAGCCTGTGGACGCGTTTCGGTGCCGGCATCCGCTTCATCCGCTCGCGCCCCATCATCCTGGGCACGATTTCGCTGGACCTGTTCGCCGTGCTGCTGGGAGGCGTGGTCGCCCTGCTGCCGGTCTACGCGCAGGAGGTGCTGCACGTGGGGCCCGCCGGCCTGGGCGCATTGCGCAGCGCGATCGCACTGGGCGAGGTGGCCGCCGGGCTGTACCTGAGCCTGCGGCCGTTCAACCGCCGCGTCGGGCGCACCATGTTCGTGGCCGTCGGCCTGTTCGGCGTGGCCAATCTGGTGTTTGCCCTGTCGCCCTGGTTCTGGCTGTCGTTCTCGGCGCTGGTGGTGGCCGGCATGGCCGACATGGTCAGCGTCTACATCCGCAGCGCGCTGGTGCAGTTCGCCACGCCGGACGACATGCGCGGCCGCGTGCATTCGGTGAACATGCTGTTCATTGGCTCGTCCAACGAACTGGGCGAATTCCGCGCCGGCACCAGCGCCGCCTGGCTGGGCGTGGTGCCGGCAGCGGTGGCCGGTGGGCTGTGCACGCTGGTGGTGGTGGGCGCCTGGGCCTGGGCGTTCCGGCCGCTGCGGCTGGTCGACCGCTTCGAAGAGGCGGAGCCCCGGCCCTGAGGGGATTGGGGTATATTAATGACTGATTGGTCATTAATATGCCTACACTCCCGCCCCCCTCCGCCCGTCAGCGCCGCAAGGAAGCCCGCCCGGGCGAACTGCTGGACGCCGCGCTGGCGCTGTTTGTCGAAAAAGGCTTTGCGGCCACCCGCGTCGAAGAAGTCGCCGCGCGGGCCGGGGTGTCCAAAGGCACGCTGTTTCTCTACTTCCCCAGCAAGGAAGACCTGTTCAAGGCCGTGGTGCGCGAAACCATCGCCGGCCGGCTGGACGAATGGAACCAGGAACTCGACGCGTTCGAAGGCAGCAGCGCCGAGCTGCTGCGCTACGGCCTGCATTCGTGGTGGGAGCGCATCGGCATGACGCCGGCCTCGGGCATCACCAAGCTGATCATGAGCGAGGCGCGCAACTTCCCGGAAATCGCCGCCTTCTATGAACAAGAGGTCATCGAGCCCGGCGACCACCTGCTGCGCCGCGTGCTGCAGCATGGCATGGACAGCGGCGAGTTCCGACCGCTGAACCTGGAGCTCGCGGTCTACAGCCTGATCGCGCCCATGATCTTCCTGCTGATGTGGAAGCACTCCATGGCCGTGTGCCTCCCGGCCGACAAACAGTTTGACCCCAAAGCTTTCCTGGACAGCCAGATCGACCTGCTGCTGCGCGGCATGCTCGCCACCCCGGACGCCCCCACCGAACGCACCGCCCCATGACGCACCCTCCCTCCCGATACCCCCGCTGGTTCAAATGGGCCCTGCTGGCGCTGCTGGTGGCCGCCATCGCCGTCGGCGTAGCCCGCGCACTGCAAAAGCGCGCCACGCAGCGCGAATCGGCGCAGGCCGCGGCCGCCACGCTCCAGCAGCCGCCCACCTACGAACTGGCCGCTGGCGACAC
Source organism: Hydrogenophaga electricum (assembly GCF_030160815.1). Taxonomy (NCBI): domain Bacteria; kingdom Pseudomonadati; phylum Pseudomonadota; class Betaproteobacteria; order Burkholderiales; family Comamonadaceae; genus Hydrogenophaga; species Hydrogenophaga electricum. Next base: position 4,696 of record NZ_BSPB01000053.1, read on the forward strand.
CGTGGCCGTGCAGACGCTGGACCTGGTGCAGGCGGTGAACGTGTCCGGCGCCCTCAAGGCGGTGCAAACCGCGGCCATCAAGGCGCGGGTCGCCGGCGAGGTGCAGGGTCTGACCAAGCGCGAAGGTGAAGCGGTGCGCGCGGGCGAGGTGCTGGCGCGCATCGACAGCACCGAAGCCCAGGCGCGCGTGCGCCAGGCGCTGGAGCAGGCGCGCTCGGCCGAAGCACAGGTCGCCATCGCCCGCCGCAACCTCGACAACAACCAGGCCCTGGTCAAACAGGGCTTCATCTCGGCGACCGCGCTCGACACCACCACCGCCAACCTGAACGCCGCCGAAGCCAGCCACCGCGCCGCGCTCGCGGCGCTGGACATCGCGCGCAAGGGGCTGGACGACACCTCGCTGCGCTCGCCGCTGACCGGCCAGATCGCCGCACGGCTGGTGCAGAACGGCGAACGCGTGGGGGTCGACGCCCGCGTGCTGGAAGTCGTCGACCTCTCCGCCTTCGAGGTGGAAGCCGCGCTGACCCCCGCCGACGCCGCCGCGGTGCAGGCCGGGCAGCCGGCGCGCCTGACCGTGGAAGGCCTGGCACAGCCGGTGCCGGCCACCGTGACCCGCATCAACCCCAGCGTGCAGGCCGGCAGCCGCAGTGTGCTGGTCTACCTGCACGTGCCGGCCGTGGCCGGCATGCGCCAGGGCCTGTTCGTGCAAGGCCAGATCGAAACCCTGAAACTGCGCGCCGCCGCGCTGCCGCTGTCCACCGTGCGCAACGACCAGCCCACCCCGTACGTGCAGGCGCTGCGGCAAGCCAGCGAAAAACAGCAGGTGGTGCACGTGCCCGTGCGGCTGGAGCGCCAGGCCAGCCTGGACGGCGAGCCCATGCTGGTGGTGCAGGACCAGCCCGGCCTCCAGGTCGGTGATCAGGTGCTGCGCGCCGGGGTGGGCGCCATCCGGAACGGCGTCACCGTGCGCCTGGGTACCCCCCGCTGACCGCCGCGCCGCACCATGTGGTTCACCCGCGTCTCCCTGCGCAATCCGGTCTTCGCGACCATGGTCATGCTGGCCTTCGTGGTGCTCGGGCTGTTCGCCCTGCAGCGCCTGAAGGTGGACCAGTTCCCCAACATCGACTTCCCGGTCGTGGTGGTCACCACCGAATACCCGGGCGCCTCGCCCGAGATCATCGAATCCGAGGTAACCAAGAAGGTCGAAGAATCGGTCAACACCATCGCCGGCATCAACAGCCTGAGCTCGCGCAGCTACGAGGGGCAGTCGGTGGTGATCATCGAGTTCCAGCTCCACATCGACGGGCGCAAGGCCGCCGAGGACGTGCGCGAGAAGATCGCCATCCTCAAGCCCACGCTGCGCGACGAGGTGAAAGAGCCCCGGGTGCTGCGCTTCGACCCGGCGGCGCGTGCCATCTGGTCGGTGGCGGTGGTGCCGGATATGGCCCCCACGCTCCCCGCTGCGCAGGGTTCGCTGCCCCCCGAGGGGGCTGCCCCCACGCCTGCGGCTGGCGGCAACGCCGCCGCACCGGCGATGTCGCCAGCGGCGCTGACCACCTGGGCCGAGCAGACGCTCAAGAAGCGGCTGGAGAATGTGCGTGGCGTCGGTTCGGTGACCCTGGTCGGCGGCACGAGCCGGGCGATCAACATCGACCTCGACCCGGCCGCCATGGAGGCTCTGGGTGTGACGACCGACCAGGTGGTTGCCGCCGTGCGCAGCGAGAACCAGGACCTGCCCGTGGGCACGCTGCAGTCGGCCGAGCGCGAGCGCGTCGTGCAGGTGCTGGCGCGCCAGCAGCAGCCGCAGGACTTCGCGCAGATCATCGTCGCGCGGCGCGGCGGCAGCCCGGTGCGCCTGGGCCAACTGGCTCGGATCAGCGACGCCACCGAAGAGATCGACAGCCTGGCGCTCTACAACGGCCAGCGCACGCTGCTGTTGCAGGTGCAGAAGGCGCAGGACGAAAACACCATCGCGGTGGTCGACGGCCTCAACGCCGTGCTCGCGCAGATGCAGGCCGAGCTGCCACCCGGCGTGCGGCTCGAACCCATCGGCGACGGTTCGCGCTCGATCCGCGTGTCGGTCAACAACGTCCGCCAGACCCTGATCGAAGGCGCCATCCTCACGGTGCTGATCGTCTTCCTGTTCCTCAACAGCTGGCGCTCCACGGTCATCACCGGGCTGACGCTGCCCATTGCGCTGGTCGGCACGTTCTTCTTCATGAACCTGTTCGGCTTCAGCATCAACATGATCACGCTGATGGCGCTGACGCTGTCGGTGGGGCTGCTGATCGATGACGCCATCGTGGTGCGCGAAAACATCGTGCGCCACGTGCAGATGGGCAAGACACCGTACGACGCGGCCATGGACGGCACGCAGGAGATCGGCCTGGCGGTGCTGGCGACCACGCTGTCCATCGTGGCGGTGTTCCTGCCCATCGGCTTCATGGGCGGCATCATCGGCAAGTTCTTCCACGAGTTCGGCATCACCATGGTGGCGGCCGTGCTGATCTCGATGTTCGTGAGCTTCACGCTCGACCCCATGCTCTCCAGCGTCTGGCACGACCCGGCCATCGAACACCACGGCCAGCCGGGCGGTGCGCGCCGCAGCCTCTACGACCGCAGCATCGGCCGCGTCACAGCCTGGTTCGACCGCGTGCAGGACGACCTGACCGAAACCTACCAGGGCGCGCTGCGCTGGTCGCTGCGCCACCAGCTCGCGACCCTGGCACTGGCGGCCGCCACGTTGGTGGGCAGCCTGTTCATGCTGCCGCTGCTGGGCACCGAATTCGTGCCCAAGGCCGACTTCTCGGAGGCCAGCATCAGCTTCCACACCCCGGTGGGTTCGTCGCTCGAAGCCACCGAGGCCAAGGCGCGCGAGGTGGAGGCGCTGCTGCGCGAATTCCCCGAAGTGCGCTACACGCTGACCACCATCAACACCGGCAACGCGCAGGGCAAGATGTACGCCAGCACCTATGTGCGCCTGGTCGACCGCCAGCAGCGCCAGCTCAATGTGGACGCCATGGCGGCCAGGCTGCGCGAACGCCTGCGCAGCGTGCCGGGCGTGACCGTCACCCACGCCGGCCTGCTCGACCCGGTCGGCGGCGGCAAGCAGGTCGAATTTTCGATCCAGGGCGACGATCTGGACGAGCTCCAGCGCCTGTCGAGCCTGGTGCTGGAGCGCATCCGCACCATCCCCGGCCTGGTCGACCTCGATGCCAGCCTCAAGCCCGACAAGCCCACGGTCGACGTGGTGCTTCGGCGCGACCTGGCCTCCGACGCCGGGCTCAACAACGCCGCGCTGGCCGCCAGCCTGCGCACCCTGGTCGCCGGCCAGACCGTGGGCAACTGGCGCGCGCAGGACGGCGAAAGCTACGACGTGAACGTGCGCCTGGCCGCCACCCAGCGCGAGCGCACCAGCGATCTGGCCAGCCTGCCGCTGGTCGTGGGCAGCAACACCGACGGCTCGGCCCGCGTGGTGCGGCTGGCCCAGGTGGCCGACGTGATCGAGGGCACCGGCCCGAACCAGATCAACCGCCGCAACCTCAACCGCGAGGTCAGCATCAGCGCCAACGCCTACGGCCGCTCGGCCGGTGAGGTGTCGACCGAGATCCGGCAGGTGCTCGACGGCATCGCCCTGCCCCCCGGCTACCGCACGGAATTCAGCGGCTCCACCAAGAACATGCAGGAGAGCTTTGGCTACGCCGTCTCGGCGCTGGCCATGGCCATCATCTTCATCTACATGATCCTGGCGAGCCAGTTCAAGAGCTTCGTGCAACCGCTGGCGCTCATGAGTTCGCTGCCGCTGACGCTGATCGGCGTGGTGCTGGCCCTGCTGATGTTCGGCTCCACCATGAGCATGTTCTCGGTCATCGGCATCGTGCTGCTCATGGGCCTGGTGACCAAAAACGCCATCCTGCTGGTGGATTTCGCCATCCGTGCGCGCCAGGGTCTGGACGGGCAGCAGCCGATGGACCGTGAAAGCGCCCTGCTGCTGGCCGCCAAGGTGCGGCTGCGCCCCATCCTCATGACCACGCTGGCCATGGTCTTCGGCATGGTGCCGCTGGCTTTCGCGCTGTCCGAGGGCTCGGAACAGCGCGCGCCCATGGGCCAGGCGGTGATCGGTGGGGTCATCACCTCGTCGCTGCTCACGCTGGTGGTGGTGCCGGTGGTCTACGGCTACCTCGACGACCTGGCCGGCTGGCTGCGCCGCCGCCTGCGGCCGGCCGGTGCGCCACAACCCCCTTTGTCACAAGGCTTTGAGGAGCCCGGCCGCTAAAATGGCTGAGCATCGCATAATATACCCACCGGAGTATCAAATGACTTCTTCGTCTTCCCTGAGCCTGGACCACGCTCGCTTCAACATGATCGAACAGCAGATCCGCCCCTGGGATGTGCTGGACCCGGTGGTGCTGGCGCTGCTGGACCGCGTCCGGCGCGACCAGTTCGTGCCGGACGGGTACCAAGCCCTGGCCTATGTCGACATGGAACTGCCCCTGGGCAGCCCCGCTGTCGACGGCGAGGTGATGCTGGCGCCGCGCGTCGAAGCCCGCCTGCTGCAGGACCTGGCGATCAAACCCACCGACAAGGTGCTGGAAATCGGCACCGGCAGCGGCTACCAGGCCGCCCTGCTGGCCAGCCTGGCCCAGCGCGTGGTGTCGCTGGAAATCAACGAGACCCTGGCCGCTGCGGCACGCACCCGCCTGCAACAGGCCGGCATCGGCAACGCCGAAGTGCGGGTGGCCGACGCCGCTGCCAGCGGTTTTGCCGCCTGTGCCACCGAAGCACCGTGGGACGCGATCCTGCTCAGCGGCTCGGTCGCCGAGGTGCCCGCCGCCCTGCTGTCGCTGCTCGCCCCGGGCGGCCGCCTGGCGGCCGTGGTCGGCCAGGAGCCGATGATGCGCGCCACCTTCATCACCCGCACCGGTGACGCCAGCTTCGTGACCGCCCAGCCCTGGGACACCATCGCTCCCCGCCTGCGGAACTTCCCCGAACCCTCCCGGTTCAGCTTCTGACCATGAACGCCATCCGCCCTGCCCAATTCGACGACTGGCTGGCCCAGGCCGGCCAGGACCAGCCGGCCGCGCGCCCCGTGCTGCTGGACGTGCGCGAGCCCTGGGAATTCCAGACCGCCAGCGTCCCGCCGGCCGAGGGTTTCGATCTGGTGCACATGCCCATGCGCAGCGTGCCCGCGCGCTTTGCCGAACTGGACCGCGACCAGCCCATCGCCTGCCTGTGCCACCACGGCGCACGCAGCGCGCAGGTGGCCTATTTCCTGGCCGATCAGGGCTTTACCCGGGTGGTGAACGTGCAGGGCGGCATCGACGCCTGGTCGCACGAGCGCGACCGCTCGGTGCCGCAGTACTGAGCCTGTCTGCCGATCACCCGAACCGCACCGCCGACACCGAAGGACGCTTCTCCATGACCGCCGCCCCCACCCGCCGCCCCCGCCTTGTTCCCTCCCGGCGCCTTGCGCTGGCTGCGTTGCTGGCGTGGGCCGGCAGCAGCGGTGCACAGGCCCAGAGCCTGGTCGACCTGTACGAAGCCGCGCGCGGTTTCGACGCCACCTACCTGTCGGCCCGCTCCCAGTACGACGCCAACCTGGCCAAGGCCGAGCAGGCCCGCGCTGGCGTGCGCCCGCAGGTGGGCCTGGGCGGCAGCGCCACCTGGTCCGACCGCAACAGTTCGACCAACGTGCTGGACGGCAGCTACAACAACCAGGCCGTCACGCTCTCGGCCAGCCAGCCGCTGTACCGCCCCGCCAACAGCGCTGCGGCCGAACAGGGCCGGCTGTCGGTGAGCGTGGCCGAAGCCCAGCTGCAGGCCGCCGAGCAGGAACTGATCGTGCGCACCACGCAGGCCTACTTCGATGTGCTGGCCGCGCAGGACACCGTGACCTTCGTGCAGGCGCAGAAAGCCGCCGTGGCCGAACAGCTCGCGGCCGCCAAGCGCAACTTCGAGGTCGGCACCTCCACCGTGACCGACTCGCGCGAAGCCCAGGCCCGCTACGACCTGGTGCTGGCGCAGGAAATCGCCGCCGAAAACGATCTGCGGGTCAAGAAGCTCGCGCTCGACCAGTTGGTCGGCCGCAGTGGCGTGGCGCCCAAGCCGCTGGCTGTGCCGGTGGCGCTGCCGGCCCTGGCACCCGCCGATCCGCAGGCCTGGGTGGGCCTGGCCGAGACCACGCACCCGAGCGTGCTGCAAGCCACGCAAGGCCTGGAAATCGCCCGCCTGGAGACCGAAAAGGCCAAGGCCGGCGAGAAGCCCACGCTGGACCTGATCGGCCAGTACCAGGTGGCCCGCGGCCCGTCGTCGAGCAGCGCGATCCCCGGCTACGTGCGCAACAACACCGGCACCGTGGGCCTGCAGTTCAACCTGCCGCTGTACGCCGGTGGTGCGCTGCAGAACCGCATCAAGGAAACCCTGGCGCTGGAAGACAAGGCCCGCACCGACCTCGAAGCCGCTCGGCGCGGCGTCGCCCAGGCCACCCGCAGCGCCTACTTTGGCGTGCTGTCGGGGCAGAGCCAGGTCAAGGCCCTGGAAGCGGCCGAAGCCTCCAGCCAGAGCGCCCTCGAAGCCAACCAGCTCGGCTACCAGGTGGGTGTGCGCATCAACATCGACGTGCTCAACGCCCAGAGCCAGCTGTTCCAGACCAAACGCGACCTGGCCGCCGCCCGCTACAACGTGCTGATCGGCGGCCTGCGCCTGAAGCAGGCCAGCGGCCAGCTCAAAGGCGAAGACCTGCAGGCCGTCAACGCCCTGCTGGTGCCCTGAGCCCGCGCTGGCCGGCGCCCGGGCTGCGCTAAACTGCCCACCCGCGCCGCGCGCCGTTTCCGGCCCGCGGCCGCCCAACAGCAGAGGTTTCCATGCAGCCAACGGTCAACGTGCTGTGCATCAAATGGGGCAAGAAGTACGGCCCCGAATACGTCAACAAACTGCACAGCATGGTCCGCCGCCACCTGCGGCGTCCGCACCGCTTCGTCTGCCTCACCGACGATGCCGACGGCATCGACTCGGCGGTCGAAGTGTTCCCCATCCCCGCCATCGGCTTTGACGAGTTCGACCAGCGCCAGCCCTGGAGCTTCGCGCACGGCTGGCTCAAGCTGACCAGCTTCGCCAGCCCGCTGTACGACCTGCAGGGCCGCACGCTGTTCCTGGATCTGGACATCGTCATCGTCGACAGCCTCGACCCGTTCTTCGATGCGCCCGGTGAATTCACCGTGATCCGCGAATGGGACAAGAACGACGGCACCGGCAACACCTCGGTCTACCTGTACACCATCGGCGCCCACGCGGACGCGCTGGCGTACCTGAAGAACGAGTACCCGAAGTGCACCCAGGCCGTGCGCAACGAGCAGGAATTCATCACCGGCTTCCTCGGCCGCCAGGGCAAGGTCAGTTTCTGGCCCGACGCCTGGTGCCGCAGCTTCAAGCGGCACTGCATGCGCCCGGGTCTGCGCGGCTGGTTCGAGCCGCCCATCATCCCCGACGGCGCGCGCGTGATCGCTTTCCACGGCAAACCCAACCCGCCCGACGCCATCCGGGGCGACAGCGGCAAGTGGTACCGCCGCGTCTTGCCGACCGCCTGGGTCGCCGAACACTGGCAATGAGCGGGTTGGCCCTGCGCCGCAACGCGGCGCCCGTGGCCCGGCCAGGCCGGCGCGCCGGCCGCCCCCTCTGAGCACGGCACTCATGAGCAGCCCCGGCTGGCAGCACCACCTCTACCGCGCCGCGATGCGGCTGGCGCTGTGGCCCGCGCTCGGCTGGATCGCCTGGCGCGGCCTGCGCGAGCCCGGCTACCGGCGCCAGTTCGGCGAACGCCTGGGTTTCGTCGAAGCACAGCCGTCTTCCTTCGGCGGCCTGCTGATCCACGCGGCATCGGCCGGCGAATCGCAGGCCGCCATTCCGCTGATCGAAGCGCTGCGGCGCCAGTGGCCCGACCACACGATCACGCTCAGCACCACCACCCCCACCGGCGCCGACACGCTGCGCCGGCATTTCGGCGACGCCTTGCGCCACGTGCACCTGCCGCTGGACACGCCCGGCGCGGTGCGCCGCTTTCTGGACCGCCTGCAACCCGGCCGGGTGATCCTGCTGGAGCGCGAAATCTGGCCGGAACTGCTGCACCAGTGTCGGCAGCGCGTGATCCCGGTGGCCCTGGTCAACGCCCGGCTGTCCGAACGCTCGGCCCGCGGACACGCCAAGGCCCGGGGCCTGTTCGGCCCAATCTGGCCGCAACTGGCCCAGGTGATCGCGGCCGATGACGAGGTCCGCGACCGGTTCGCCCGACTGGGCGTGCCGCCCGAGCGGCTGCACACCGCGGGCAACCTCAAGTTCGACCTGCCCGAACCGCCCGCCGCCACCCCGGCACCCGGGCTCGCCGGCCGCCACGTGGTCGTGGCCGGCAGCACGCACGCGGCCGAAGAAGCCGCCCTGCTGGCCGGCTGGCCGGCGCTGGCGCAGCGCCACCCCGGCGCACTGCTGGTGCTGGTGCCACGCCATCCCCAGCGCTTCGAGGCCGTGGCCCAGGATCTGCTGGCGCGCCGGATCGCCTTCGTGCGCCACAGCCGGGGCGAACATCCCGGCCCCGACACTGCGGTGCTGCTGGCCGACACCATGGGCGAACTGCCGCACTGGTACGCCCAGGCCGCCGTGTGTTTCGTCGGCGGCAGCCTGGCCCCCATCGGTGGCCACAACGCGCTGGAAGCCATGGCCGCCGGCAAGCCGGTGTTTTTCGGGCCGCACACCTTCAATTTCGACACGCTCTACCAGGCCGTGGTGGCCGCCGATGCCGGGCGCCGGGTGGCCGATGGTGCCGCGCTGCTGAGCGCCATTGACCACGGCCTGGCCGACCCGGACGGCATGCGCGCCCTGGGTGAACGCGCCCGCGCTTTCACCCGCGCGCACCGCGGCGCCACCGACCGCACGCTGCAATGGCTGGCCCCGCTGTGGGCCGGCGACGACCCTGCCGCCCTCACCCCGGTGGCGGTGCAAACCGGCGTGCGCAGCGTCGTCTGGCACGACGGCGTGCTGCTGCCCCCGGGCGTCGACGCCGCGCAGTTCGTGCCCCCGCCCCAGGCCGATGCCCTGGCCACCGGCAGCGGCCGCGGCCAGGTGCACCGCCTGACGCAGGACGGGGTGCCGGTGTTGCTGCGCCACTACCGCCGCGGCGGCCTGATGGCCCGGCTGAGCGAAGACCGCTTCTGGCGCGAGCGCCCCGAAGCCAGCCGCGCCATGCGCGAATACGCCCTGCTGCGGCTGCTGCGCCACTGGCGCCTGCCCGTGCCCCGGCCGGTCGCGGCGCTGTTCACCCGCCGGGGTCCGCTGACCTACCAGGCCGACATCCAGGTCGGGCTGCTGCCGGGCACCCGCAACGTGGTGCAGCGGCTGGACGACGCCCCGCTGTCAGCCGCCGAATGGCAGGCCCTGGGCCGCGCCATCCGGCAACTGCACGACCGGCAGGTGTTCCACGCCGACCTGAACGCCCACAACCTGCTGCTCGATGCCGACGGCCAGCCCTGGATCGTCGACTTCGACAAATGCGGCCTGCGCCCGGGCACGGCCTGGAAAGCGCAGAACCTGGCGCGCCTGCAGCGCTCGCTGCGCAAGGAAGCCGGCCGCCGCCAGCCCTTCCACTGGCGCGAGGACGACTGGGCCCACCTGCAGCACGGTTACGGCGCGCCCTGAGCCTGGCCCTGCCGGACTTGCGGCACACTGCCGGGCACCATGGCCGCCCCTGCCGACCTCATCGTCGCCCGCCCCGAAGGCCTCTACTGCCCGGCGGGCGACTTCTTCATCGACCCCTGGCGGCCGGTGGATCGAGCGGTGATCACGCACGGCCATTCGGACCATGCGCGCACCGGCCATGCGCACTACCTGGCGCACATCCACAGCGCCGGCACGCTGCGCCAGCGGCTGGGCGACCACATCCCCCTGCAGACGCTGGACTACGGCGAGGTGATCGAACACCACGGCGTGCGCCTGTCGCTGCACCCGGCAGGCCACGTGCTGGGTTCGGCGCAGGTCCGGCTGGAACATGGCGGCCGGGTGTGGGTCGCGTCCGGTGACTACAAGACCGAGGCCGACGGCACCTGCGCGCCCTTCGAGCCAGTGCGCTGCGACACCTTCATCACCGAAAGCACCTTCGGCCTGCCCATCTACCGCTGGCCCGCGCAAGCGGTGTTGTTCGGGGAGATCAACGCCTGGTGGCGCCGCAATGCCGACGCGGGCCGCGCCTCGGTGCTGCTGTGTTACGCCTTCGGCAAGGCCCAACGCCTCCTGCACGGGGTGGACGCCAGCATCGGCCCCATCGTCGTGCACGGTGCGGTGGAGCCGCTGAACGCGGTGTACCGCGCGGCCGGTGTGGGTTTGCCGCCCACGCACCGCGTGACCGAACTGGACAAGACCGCGCTGCGGCGCGCGCTGGTGGTGGCCCCACCCTCGGCCCAGGGCACACCGTGGATGCAGCGCTTCGGCGCCGACCCGGTGGACGCCTTTGCCAGCGGCTGGATGCTGGTGCGCGGCACGCGGCGGCGGCGCGGGGTGGACCGGGGCTTTGTCATGTCGGACCACGCTGACTGGCCGGGGCTGATGAGCGCCATCAAAGCGACCGGGGCCGAACACATCCGCGTGACGCACGGCAGCGTGCCGGTGCTGGTGCGCTGGCTGAGCGAACAGGGTCTGGACGCTCAGCCCTTCGAGACCGCCTACGGCGACGAGGACGCCGCCGACCAGGCCACACCCGAGGCGCCCGCACCGTGAAAGCGGCACCGTCGCACCCGGAAAGCCGCGCCACCGCCTGCCGGACGGAGGCTGGCTGATGCAGCGCTTCGCCGCCCTCTACCGCGAGCTGGACGCCAGCACCGCCATCCGCGACAAGCAGTCCGCACTGCAGCGCTACTTCCGCGAGGCGCCGGCCGAAGACGCGGCCTGGGCGGTGTACTTTCTGGCCGGCGGCAAACCGCGCCAGACCGTGCCCACCCGTGCGCTGCGCGAGTTGGCGCGGGCGGCGGCAGGCCTGCCCGAATGGCTGTTCGAAGAGAGCTACCAGACCGTGGGCGACCTGGCCGAAACCGTGTCGCTGCTGCTGCCCCCGGCCAGCACGCCGGTGGACCGGGGTCTGGCCGAATGGCTCACGCAGCACCTGCTGCCGCTGCGCGGCCTGCCCGCCGAGACACTGGCCGAGCGCCTGCAGGCGCAGTGGGCCACCCTGCCCGACGACCAGCGCTTCGTCTACTTCAAGCTCATCACCGGCGGTTTTCGCGTCGGAGTCTCGAAGCTGCAGGTGACGCAGGCGCTGGCCGCCGTGGCGGGCGTGGACGCCCAGCGCATGGCGCAGCGGCTGATGGGCTACACCGCCACCGGACGCACGCCCTCCGGCGATCACTACCGCGCCCTGATCGCCCCGGAGAACGCGCTCGAACAGCAGCGCGCCACCAGCGGCCAGCCCTACCCGTTCTTCCTGGCGCACCCGCTGGCCGAGCCCGTGGACCGCTTCGACGACCTGCTGGGGCCACCGGCCGACTGGCAGGTGGAATGGAAGTGGGACGGCATCCGTGCGCAGCTCGTCAAGCGCACGGGCCAGGTGTGGCTGTGGTCCCGCGGCGAAGAACTGGTGACCGAACGCTTTCCCGAACTCGCCGCCCTCGGCGAGGCCCTGCCCGATGGCACCGTGCTCGATGGCGAGATCGTGGTCTGGCACCGACCCGCGCAGGGGGCCACCCCCGACGGCCTGGGGACTCCGCAACCCTTTGCCGAGCTGCAAAAGCGCATCACCCGCAAGACCCTGGGCCCCAAGCTGCTGCGCGAACTGCTGGTCGTCCTGCTTGCCTACGACCTGATCGAACACGCCGGGCAGGACCTGCGCGAACAGCCGCTGCACGCGCGCCGTGCGGCGCTGGACGCGCTGGTGCAAGACCTCAACCACCCGCTGCTGATCGCCAGCCCGGTGCTGGCCGGCGCCACCTGGGCCGAGCTGGCCGCGCTGCGCGAACAGGCGCGCGAGCGCGGCACCGAAGGCTTCATGCTCAAGCCGCGCAGCAGCGCCTACGGCGTGGGCCGCACCAAGGCCGCCGGCACCTGGTGGAAGTGGAAGATCGACCCCATGAGCGTGGACGCGGTGCTGATCTACGCCCAGCGCGGCCACGGCCGCCGCGCCAGCGTGTACAGCGACTACACCTTTGCCGTGTGGAACGCACCGCCCGGCACCGATGGCCGCGCACTGGTGCCGTTCGCCAAGGCCTATTCGGGCCTGAGCGACGCCGAGATGGCGCGGGTCGACGCCATCATCCGCGCCACCACCATCGAAAGCTTCGGCCCGGTGCGCAGCGTGCGGCCGACGCTGGTCTTCGAGCTGGGCTTTGAAGGCATCGCGCACAGCCCGCGCCACAAGAGCGGCATCGCGGTGCGCTTTCCGCGCATGCTGCGCTGGCGCGAGGACAAACCGGTGGAGGAAGCCGACTCGCTGCAGACGCTGGCGGCGCTGCTGCCCGCTGCGCCGGGAGCCCCCGCTCAGCCGGGCTGAGCCGGCACCGCCAGCACGGCCACCAGGTGGTCGATCAGCGCGCGCACCTTGGGCGCGGTGTAGCGCGACGCCGCGAACAGCAGGTAGGCCGTGCCCTGGTAATGGGTGTCGAAGGTCCAGTCGGCCAGCAGGCGCACCACACGGCCTGCTGCCAGGGCCTCGCGGGCGCCGAAGTCGGGCATGCAGCCGATGCCCAGGCCCGCTTCCACCGCCGCCAGCCGCATCTCGCTGTGGTTGACGGTGTAGCGGCCGCTGACCGGCACCTCGGCCACATCGTCGCCCCGCACGAAGCGCCAGCGGCCGTCACGCTCCTGCTCGCCCAGCGCGATGCAGCTGTGCGCCATCAGGTCTTCGGGCGTGTGCACCGGGGCGTGCGCCGCCAGGTAGGCCGGGCTGGCCAGCACCCACTGCTGCACCGGCATCAGGGCGCGCGCCACCATGCCAGGCGGCGGGTCGTCGGTCAGGCGCACCACCAGATCGACCCCTTCGCGCAGCGCGTCCACGGGCCGGTCCTGCACCAGAAAGTGCACGTCCACCTCGGGGAAACGCTGCAGGAAATCCAGCACCGGCCGGTGCAGCACCTGGCGCGCAAAGGCCTTGGGCGCGCTGATGCGCACGCGCCCACGCGGCGTGCCCACATGGCCTTCGGCCACTTCCAGCGTGGCGCGCGCGGCGGCCACCATGGCGCGGCCGTGTTCGAGCACGGCCAGACCGGCGTCGGTCAGCCGCAGTTGCCGCGTGGTGCGTTGCAGCAGGGCCAGGCCCAGGGCTTTTTCCAGCCGCGCCACCTGGCGGCTGATGGCCGAAGGCGTGACGCCCTGGCGCCGTGCGGCGGCCGAAAAGCTGCCCGCCTCGGCCACCCGCACGAAGGCCACCAGCTCCTGCATCACGTCCTGAAAGTCATTGGTTCCCACGGCGCACAACTCCTGTTCCAGCGGCCAGTCTAGTCGGGCCGGCGTGCGCGCCGAACAATCGCCGCATGTCCACCACACTGGCTCCCACGCTCCCCGCCCCACCCCGCTTCCTGCGCGTCGAATGGCTGCTGCTCCTGGTCGCCGCGATCTGGGGCGGCAGCTACAGCGCCACCAAGCTCGCCACCGCCCAGGTGCCCGTGCTGCCCTTTCTGGTGCTGCGCTTCGGCCTGACGTTCGTGCTTCTGCTGCCGGCCTTGCGCGGGCTGGCCGTGCCCGCGTGGCGGGCCGCGCTCGGCGGCGCGGCGCTGCTCGGGGTGAACCTGCTGGCCATCCTGGTTTGCGAAACCTTTGGCGTCTCACTCACCACCGCGTCCAACGCGGCCTTCCTCATCAGCCTGTGCGTGGCCTTCACGCCGTTGTGCGAATGGTGGCTGCTCAAGGTCCGCCCCACGCGCACGGTGCTGGCGGCCGCCGCGGTCTCGCTGCTGGGCGCCGGCCTGCTGGCGTTCCAGCACGGCGGCGTGCTGCCGTCGCTCGCCTGGGGCGATGCGCTGGTGGTCGCAGCGGCCTTTCTGCGTGGCGTGATGGTGTGCCTGACACGGCGGCACGGCCAGCGCCACGGTCTGCCAGCCTTGACGGTGACCGCGGTGCAAATGGGCGTGATGACGCTGGGCGCGGCCCTGCTGTCGCTGGCGGTGCACGGTCCGGTGTGGGCACCGCTGCCGACCAGCCTGCCGTTCTGGGGCGCCATGGCCTTTCTGGTGCTGCTGTGCACGGTGCTGGCCTTCTTCGTGCAAAACCACGCCGCTGCGCGCACCAGCCCGTCGCGGGTGGCGCTGCTCATGGGCAGCGAGCCGCTGTGGGGCGCACTGATCGCCGCGCTCTGGCTGGGCGAGCAGCTCACGCTGCCAGGCTGGATCGGTGGCAGCCTGATCGTGGCCTCGGCCTGGTGGGTGGTGCGGCCACGCCCGTGAGAGCCGGCGGCACACCAGGCGCAAGCGGCTGCAGAAAACCCGCGCAGCCGCCACAATGCGGCCCTGTTCACCCCACCGTGCCGATACCATGCCGCTCACCGTCCACCACCTGAACAACTCCCGCTCGCAGCGCCTGCTGTGGATGCTCGAAGAGCTGGAACTGCCCTACGAGATCCGCTTCTACGAACGCGACAAGGCCACCATGCTCGCGCCGCCCGAACTGAAGCAGGTGCACCCGCTGGGCAAGTCGCCGGTGCTGGAAGACGGCGGCATCAAGCTGGTGGAAACCGGCGCCATCTGCGAATACCTGGTCGACAAGACCGGCCGCCTGGGGCCCACCGACCGCGACGAGGGCCTGTGCCAGTACCGCCAGTTCCTGCACTACGCCGAAGGCTCGGTCATGCCCACGCTGCTGCTGATGCTGGCCATGGGCAAGGTTCCGCTGCTGGGCCGGGTCGCGCTCAAGAAGGTGCAGCCCATGGTCGACGTGCACCTGGACTACATCGAGCAGGTGCTCGCCGCTCGCCCCTGGTTCGCGGGCGATGCGCTGACCGCGGCCGACATCATGATGAGCTTCCCGGTCGAGGCCGCCGTGGCGCGCGCCGGCCTGGGCCCGTCGCGCCCGGCCACCATGGCCTGGCTGAAAAAGATCCACGCCCGGCCGGCCTACCAGGCCGCCTTGAAAAAAGGCGGCCACTACGACTACGCCTGAGACCGATCAGGCCGCCAGCGCCGCCTCGAAGATGCCGACCACCTGCGCCAGCGTGGCAGTACGCGGGTTGGTGAGCTGGCAGGCGTCCTTCTGGGCATTGCCGGCCATGACCTCCAGGTCTTCGGCCTTCACCCCCAGCACCGCCAGATTCTTCGGAATGCCCACGTCACGCGCCAGGCGGCGGATGGCGGCGATGGCCTTCTCCGCCGCTTCCACCGTCGACAGGCCACGCACGTTTTCGCCCAACGCCACGGCAATGTCGGCATAACGCTCGGGGCAGGCGATCAGGTTGTAGGCGCAGACCTCGGGCAGCAGCACGGCATTGCACACCCCGTGCGGCAGGTTGTAGAAGCCGCCCAGTTGGTGCGCCATGGCGTGCACGTAGCCCAGGCTGGCGTTGTTGAACGCCATGCCGGCCAGGTACTCGGCATAGGCCATGCGGTCGCGCGCTTCCACGTTGCCGCCGTTGGCCACGGCCGGGCGCAGCCAGCGCGCGATCAGCTTGATGGCCTGCAGCGCGCAGGCGTCGGTGATGGGCGTCGCGATGGTCGAGACATAGGCCTCCACCGCGTGGGTCAGCGCGTCCATGCCGGTGGCGGCGGTGAGCGCGGGCGGCATGTCGACCATCAGCAGCGGGTCGTTGATGGCCACGTCGGGCGTGCAGCGCCAGTCCACGATGGCCATCTTCACGTGCGTGTTGGTGTTGGTGATGATGCAAAAGCGCGTCATCTCGCTGGCGGTGCCGGCGGTGGTGTTGACCGCCAGGAACGGCGGCATCGGCTTGGTGGACTTGTCCAGGCCCTCAAAGTCGCGGATGTCGCCGCCGTTGCCGATCACCAGGCCGATGCCCTTGGCGCAGTCGTGCGAGCTGCCGCCGCCGAGCGAGACGATGGCGTCGCAACCGCTGTCGCGGTAGAGCTTCACGCCGTCGCGCACATTGATGTCTGTGGGGTTGGGTTCGGAGCCACCGAACACGGTCACGCGCAGGCCCGCGGCGGCGATCATGGCGCTGACCTTGTCGGCGATGCCCAGCTTGACCATGCCCGCGTCGGTGCACAGGAACACGTGGCTGGCGCCCAGCGCCTTGGCCTGGGTGCCGGTGTCCTGGGCACAGCCCACGCCCATGAGGGCAACGGTGGGCGAAAAGAATCCGAAAGTCTGGGGGGCGAGTGCCATGGGGTCTTTTTCCTGTCCTGAAGTGATGAACCCAAACACCGGGCTGCGCCGGCTGGCCGGTTGGGCCAGCACAGGCATGGCGGCCTGGGGTGGAGGGGATCGGTGCGGTCCGCCGCCATCGTAGGAAGGCCCCTGCCCCGATGGCTTGACTCAGGTCAAGGCGGCAGAATGCGGCCATGCACCTGCACACGCCCAACCCCTATCCCAGCACCCGCCTGCCCCTGTTTGCGCGCAACGTGGTCAGCACCTCGCACCCGCTGGCCGCGCAGGCGGGGCTGCGCATGCTGCTGGCCGGCGGCAATGCGGTGGACGCCGCGATTGCGGCCGCGGCCGCCCTGACCATCACCGAGCCCGTGAGCAACGGCCTGGGTTCGGACGCCTTCTGCATCCTGTGGGATGGGCAGCAACTGCACGGCCTGAACGCCAGCGGCCATGCCCCCCAGGCCTGGACGCCGGCCTACTTCCACCACAAATACGGCGCCGACGCGCTGACCCCGCCCAAACGCGGCATCGACACCGTGACCGTGCCCGGCGCCGTGGCCGGCTGGGTGGCGCTGAGCGAGCGTTTCGGCAAGCTGCCCTTTGCCGATCTGATGCAGCCGGCCATCGAGCTGGCCGAACGCGGCTACGCCGTGCCCTTCGTGGTGCAGCAGAAATGGGCCGCAGCCACGTCCGAGCTGCAATCGCTGCCCGGCTTTGCGCAGGCCTTCCTGCCCTGGGGCCGCGCGCCGCAGGTGGGCGAACGCTTTCGGTTTCCAGCCGCCGCACAGGGTCTGCGCGCGATTGCCGAAAGCAAGGGCGAGGCCTTCTACCGCGGCGCCATCGCGCAGGCGCTGGCCCGCTTTGCCGCACAACACGGCGGCGCGCTGACCGGGGCCGACCTGGCCGCCTACCAGCCCGAATGGGTGACGCCGATCAGCCAGGACTACCGGGGCTACACGCTGCACGAAATCCCGCCCAATGGCCAGGGCATCGCGGCACTGATCGCGCTGGGCATCCTCTCGAACTTCGACGTGGCGGCGCTCAAGGTCGACAGCGTGCCCGCGCAGCACCTGCAGATCGAAGCCATGAAACTCGCCTTTGCCGACGTCTACCGCTACGTGGCCGAACCCGGCGCCATGGACCTCACGCCCGCGCAGATGCTCGACCCCGCCTACCTGCGCCAGCGCGCCGCGCTGATCGACATGAAAAAGGCGCAGGACTTCGGCGCCGGCAATCCGGCCAAGGGCGGCACGGTCTACCTGAGCGCGGCCGACGAAAACGGGATGATGGTCAGCTTCATCCAGAGCAACTACATGGGCTTCGGCTCCGGCACGGTGGAACCCACCTTCGGCATCAGCCTGCAGAACCGCGGCCACGGCTTCAACCTGAGCACCGGCCCGGGCCGCAACGCCGCCAACCTGGTGGCCCCGCGCAAGCGGCCCTTCCACACCATCATCCCGGCCTTCCTCACGAAAGACGGGCAACCGGTCATGAGCTACGGCGTGATGGGCGCCAACATGCAACCCCAGGGCCACATGCAGACCCTGGTGCGCCTGCTCGACCACGGCCAGAGCCTGCAGGCCGCCTGCGACGCGCCGCGCTGGCGCTACGACGCCGGCATGCACATCAACGTGGAATCGGCCATGGACCCGGTCACGGTGCAGGGCCTGAAAGACCTGGGCCACCAGACCCGCAGCATCAACGACCCCTATCAGGACTTCGGCGCCGGCCAGTTCATCTGGCGCCTGGGCGACCCGGGTACCGAAGGCTACGTGGCCGCCAGCGATCCGCGCCGCGACGGTGCGGCCGTGGGCTTCTGATCGAAGGGGGCAGAGCGCGCTACAGCGCCCGCTCCCACACCTCGCTCACCAGGTCCTTGCCGAAGCTGCGGTGCGGCGAGGACTCCACCAGTTGGAACCCGGCCGCCTGGTAGATGCGCCGTGCCGACACCAGGATGTCGTTGGTCCACAGCACCATGCGCTGATAGCCCCGTTCGGTGGCAAAACGCAGGCATTCGTCGACCAGACGCCGCCCCAGGCCCATGCCGCGCGCACCCGGTTCGACATACAGCATGCGCAGCTTGGCGGTCTGGTCGTCCTGCCGCACCACGAAGGCCGAGCCGACGATCTCACCCTCGCTTTCGGCCACCCAGCAGCGTTCGCGGTCCGGGCGGAACTCACGCACGAACTGGGCAGCGATCTCGGCCACCATGGCCTCGAAGCTGGCGTCCCAACCGTATGCGGTCGCGTACAGCCGGGCCTGGCGATGCACGATCCAGCCCATGTCACCCGGCACCGGATCGCGCAGGACGAAGGTGCGGCCCTCCGGCGCATCGCCCAGCAGGCGCCGGATGCGCGCCATTGCGCCCACCAGTTCGTCGCGTTCGGCGGGTGACAAGGGTGCCAGCAGCGCCTCAATCTCCCGGGCCGAAGCCGCGCTGAGCTGCGCGTAGGCGTCACGCCCCTGCGGCGTCAGGCTCAAGCCAAGCCGCCGGGCATTGGTGTCCGAAGGCTGGCGCACCACCAGCCCGTCGGCTTCCAGCCCCGCCAGCAGGCGGCTCAGATAGCCCGTATCCAGCCGCAGCCGCTGGCCGATGTCACGCGCCGACAAGGGCCGGTCGCGCGGCGCGCTGGCAATCTCGTGCAGCACCCGCGCCTGCGGCAGGGTATGGCCCGAGTCGAGCAGCGACTCGTCGAGCGCCCCCACCAGGCGGGTGTGGAAGCGGTTGAACGCGCGGAAAGCATCGGTCTGCTGCAATGTTGTCATGGCTGAATAATATTGCTTTTAGCAACATTTTGCAGCCCAACATGACGATGGTGCGCAACGGAACGCTAGATGTTGAGTTGCAATAGGTTGTTCCCGGAGAGCCGGGATGCTGGAGGCTTGTAGCCCAGTGCCGAGTGAGGCCTGCGGGCGTTGTAGTAGGCC
>NZ_BSPB01000054.1:0-23671 GCF_030160815.1 Hydrogenophaga electricum
CGGCCCGTGGCCGCGCTTCGGCCGCGCCTGCGGCCCGCCGGGCGGCCACCCAGAGCGGCCTGGGCGCGGGTGACTGGCCGCTGCCCACGGCGTTTTTTCCGGGTTTCCAGTCGGCGCCAGCGCCGGCTGCTCCTGCTTCCGCACCTGCACCGGCCCGGCGAACCCCGGGGCGCCGCCGCTGACTTGGCCTGTTGCAATGAAACGTTTTCCCTACGCCCACGCCACCCACCCGCAGTGGCGCATGGCCGCCGCGCTGGTGCTGGCGCAACTGCGTGCGCAGATGGCCCTGCCTGAGCAGGCGGCCGCGCCCTCGCTCGGGCTGCTCTACATCACCGACCACTACGCCAGCGAAGCGCAGGCCATCCTGGACCACATCAGCGCCGAACTGCGCGAGGTGACCGACTGGGCCGGCACGGTCGGTATCGGCATCGCGACCAACAACGCCGAATACTTCGACGAGCCGGCGCTGGCGGTCATGCTGTGCGACCTCAGTCCCGACCAGTACCGCGTGTTCAGCGGCGTGGCACCGCTGCCGGCCAGCGGCACGGGTGATGGCGGTTTCGTGGCGCACACCGCGCTGCTGCATGCCGACCCGCAGCTGCACGACCTGGGCGAACTGGTGGCCGAACTGGCCGAGCGCACCCAGACCGGTTACGTGTTCGGCGGCCTGACCGCCAGCCGCTCGGCCAACGTGCAATTCGCGCTGGGCAGTGCGGGCAACCTGCGGGGGCAGGGTGAGGCCAGCGGCGTGCTCAGCGGGGGCATCAGTGGCGTGGCCTTCGGGCCCGAGGTGGAGCTGATCTCCCGCGTCACGCAGGGCGCGCAGCCGGTGGACCGCGAGCGCGAGGTCACCGCCGTGGAAGACAACGTGGTGCTCGCGCTGGACGGCGAGCCGGCGCTCGACGTGCTGCTGCGCGAGCTGGAGATCGACCTCGACCAGCCCGAGGCCGCCATGGCGCGGTTGCGGCGCACCCTGGTCGGCATCACGCCGCCGTCGCGCAGCGGCCTGGATCTCGACCTCAACCACCCGTCGCATGCCCGCGGCCAGTTTGGCCCGGAGGTGCTGGTGCGCCACATCATCGGGCTCGACCCGGGGCGGCGCGGCATTGCCATCGCCGAGCGGCCGTCCCTGGGCGCGCGGCTGGCATTCTGCGAGCGCCATGCGCAGGCGGCGCGGGCCGATCTGGTGCGCATCTGCAGCGAAATCCGCGAAGAACTGGCGCCCGAAATGTCGGGCATCGGTGATGTGTTCACCGCGCCGGACGATGCCACACCTGCCGCCCCGCGCCAGATCGCCGGTGCCATCTACGTGAGCTGCTCCGGCCGTGGCGGACCGCATTTCGGTGCTCCCAGCGCCGAGTTGCAGATCGTGCGCCGCGCGCTGGGTGATGTGCCGCTGGTGGGTTTTTTTGCCAATGGCGAGATCGCGCACCAGCAGCTCTACGGGTACACCGGGGTGCTCACGGTGTTCGTGCACGACGGCGTGCCAGCCGCCTGATCCTGGCGGTTCGCGCTCAGGCCGAAGATGGCGCGCTGATCCCCGGCGGCAGGTCTTCGCAGGCCAGGCGCAGCCGGTTGTGCTCGGGGTCGGCCAGCAGCGCCTGCCATTGGCCGTAGGCGGTGGCGAAGGGCGCGCGCAGCAACTGCCCACCCAGCACTTCGACCCGGGCCGCCACGGCGTCCACCTCGGCCGGGGTGTCCAGCAAAAAAATGGGGTAGCCCCCGGCCCGGGTTGCTGCAGTGCGTCGCGCTGCGGCGGGCCGGTCGGGCGAGGCCCGGCGCGCAGCGGCTTCGAAGCCGAACAGGAAGTCCGGCGTGTGCACCGAGCGGAACGAGGGCGAACGTGTGTAGGCGGCTTCGGGCAGGTCCAGCAGCGCGCGGTAGAAGGCCAGTTGCGCCTCGATGTCGCGGCAGCGCAGGTTGAACAGCAGCTTCATGCGACGGGCCTGGCGGGCTGCGTCTGGGCGGCTCAGGGCGCGAGGGTCACGCGGCTGGGGTCGAGCGCCTGCAGCGGGGCGGCGTCGATCCAGCGCCGGTACAGCGCGGTGCTGGGCTCGCCTTCCTTGACCAGGCCGCGCGCCTTGAGCCACTGGCCTTCCTTGACCATCACGTCCAGCGTGGCCGGGTCGAGCTTGATGCGGAACTCGTAGTCGCCCCAGGCGGCCTTGATGGCGTCGGCCGGCAAGGCCGGGCCGACGAAGCGGGCGGTGGTGGCCTGGGCTTCGGCGGTGTCGCGGTGCACCAGTTCTTCGCCCTTGAGCAGGGCCGCCAGCACGCGGCGCGTCTGTGCCGGGTTGGCGCTGGCCTTCTCCGAGGCGGCCAGGATGAAGCTGCTGGCGTGGCCGGGTAGGCGCAGTTCGCGGTACTGCGCGCCGAGCACGCGCTGGGCCGTGGGGTAGGCGTTGGGGAAAGGCACGATGGCGTCGACATCGCCGCGGGCCAGGGCGGGAATCATCTCGGGCGGCGGCACGTTCACCAGCTCGGCCTGCACGCCCGCAGCGGCGAGCGCGCTGGCGATGATGTAGTGCACGTTGGTACCCAGCGGCATGGCGATCTTTTTGCCGGCCAGGGCCTTCAGGTCGGTCAGCGGCTGATCGCCCTTGGCGATGACGCGGAAGCTCCGGTACTGCGAGAGCACGGCCACCACCGAGAACTTGAGGTTGCGCATGACACCGGCCACGGCCGGGAATTCGGCCATCACCGCGTAGTCGAGCTGGCCCCCGATCAGCGCCTCGAAGCCGGCGCGGCCGCTGGCGAAGGGCACGATCTTCACGTCCAGCTTCTCGGCCGCCCAGAGCTTCTTGTCGGCCGCTTGCGCGATCTGCGGCACGTCGGGGTAGGCGCCCCAGCCGATCGACACCGGGGTCGGATCCTGGGCCAGGGCCCGGGTGGCAAAGAGCATCAGCGCGGCGGCGCGCAGCAGGGATTTCATGGCGGTTCTCCTGGAGGGCAAAGAAAGGTGGCGGGGTTGAAGGGCGGTATCAGTGCGCGTCGCGCAGCAGGCGCAGCAGGTGGTTGCGGCGGGCGATGTAGGTGGCGTCGATCTGCTCGACCGAACGCGGCCGGGGGCTGTCGATGGCCAGGTCGTCGATGAAGCGGCCCGGCGCGGCCGACATGACCAGCACGCGGTCGGACAGCAGCAGGGCTTCGTCGATGTCGTGCGTGATGAACAGCACCGTGGTGCGGCGGGCTTCCCAGATGCGCAGCAGCAGCTCCTGCATGGCCAGCCGGGTCTGCGCGTCCAGCGCACCGAAGGGTTCGTCCATCAGCAGCACGTCGGGCCGTGCGGCCAGCGTGCGGGCCAGCGCCACGCGCTGGCGCATACCGCCCGAGAGCTGACCAGGGTGGTGGTCGGCTTTGCCCGACAGGCCCACTTCGTCCAGCGCCTGCAGCGCGGCGGTGCGGCGCTCGGCGCGCGGCAGGCCGAAGCGCTTGAGCGCAAATTCGACGTTGCCGGCGGCGGTGAA
Source organism: Hydrogenophaga electricum (assembly GCF_030160815.1). Lineage (NCBI taxonomy): Bacteria > Pseudomonadati > Pseudomonadota > Betaproteobacteria > Burkholderiales > Comamonadaceae > Hydrogenophaga > Hydrogenophaga electricum. Next base: position 3,468 of record NZ_BSPB01000054.1, read on the forward strand.
CCACGGGAACAGCGCGTACTGCTGGAACATGACGCCCACGCGCGGCGAGGGGCCGCTGACGATGGCGCCGTCGACCTGCAGGCTGCCGCTGCTCAGCGGCGTGAAGCCGGCGATGGCGTTGAGCAGCGTCGACTTGCCGCAGCCCGAGGGGCCGATGACCGAGGTGAACGACCCCGGGGCCAGGGCGAGCGAGACCGGCGCCAGCGCCTGGATGTCGCGGCCGCGCTGGCGGAAGCGCACCTCGGCGTCGTGCCCCTGCACGTCGCCGCGTGCGGGGGCCGGGGGCGAAACGGTGGCGGTGTTCATGACTGCTCCCAGTGCACCAGGCGGCGGCTGATCTGCACGAACACGAAGTCCAGCAGGCCGCCGAGCAGGCCGAGTTCGATCAGACCGACGAACATGCGGTCGGTGCGGAAAAACTGGCGCGACTCCTGAATGCGGTAGCCGATGCCCGACGAGGCCCCCGTCAGCTCTGCCGCCACCAGGCTCAGGAAGGCCAGCGCCGCGCCCAGGCGCAGGCCCGAGACGATGTGCGGCGCGGCCGCCGGCACCACCACCTCGAAGAATTCGCGCCAGGTGCCGGCACCCAGCGAGCGCGAGGCGCGGATGTAGGTTGGTGCGATCTGCGAGGCGCCGTGGTCGGTGTTGAGCCAGACCGCCAGGAACACCGTGTACGTGATCAGGAAGTACTTGGAGGGCTCGCCGATGCCGAACCACACGATGGCCAGCGGCGCCAACGCGATCGCCGGGATCGGCCGCAGGATGTTGAGCAGCGGGTGCAGCGTGTAGCCCACGGGCCGCAGCCGCGCGGTCAGCAGGCCCAGCACCACGCCGAGCACGGCGCCCAGCGCGAAGCCGACGGCCGAGCGCTTGAGCGAGATCGCCAGGTCGGCCATCAGCACGCCTTCCTGGTACTGCTCCAGCGCGGCGTGCAGGATGGTGCCGGGGGCGGGCACGAAGTCGGGGTTGAGCCAGCCGGCCAGCGACGCAGCGCTCCAGAGCACCAGCACCAGGCCCAGCGACACCCCCAGTTGCGCCACGCGGGCGATGCTGTGGTTCATCATGCGCTCCGTCGAGGCGTCAGGCCCGCAGCCACGGCAGCGCCGAGGCCGGGTAGCGGAAGGTCTGGAACACGCTGTTCAGGCGGCCCGGCCCGGTTTTGCGCGCGGCGGCGTCGGGGTATTCGGCGAACCAGGGGATCACGTATTCCCACACCACCTCGCCGTCGGGGTTGACCTCGAACAGCCGGCCGGTGGCCGATTCGGTGATGTGCGTGTTGCCGTTCCACAGCCGCTGGGCGTTGCCCATGAAGGCGGTGTAGAAGGCGTTGACCATCTCGTCCTGGTAGCTCCAGACCACGCGGTTGTCGGCCGGGTCGATCTCGACCACGCGCGAGAAGGCCACGTGGGCGCCTTCGCGGAAGTTGCCGTTGTCGAAGGCCAGGATGTGCCCGTTGGCCAGCGGCACCGGCGCGTGCTGGTGCGAAACCACGCTGGGCGGCACGTGCAGCGTCACCGCGCCGCTGGCCTTGTCCACGCCGATGATGCCGGCGGTGGTGCGCAGGCTCATGAGCACCGTGCCGTCGGCCATCACGCCCAGGCCGTTGACCAGCGGCCAGTGGTAGCGGCCAAAGCCCGGGTGGATGGGGAAGTCCTCGGGCTTCAGGTGTTCCCAGGCCTTCCATTCCCACACCAGTTCGCCCGCGCGGTTGACCTCGCGGATCACGTCGGCGTACATCACTTCGTCGGGGCCGTGCGCGGTGCCGCCGGGCACGCGCGCGGCGAAACCTTCGGGCACCACGTCGCAGGCGGCGTAGAGCAGGTGGCCGTTGGGCAGCCATTGCGCGTCGTGGTGGTGGGCCGGGTCCTGGTAGCGCCAGACCACGTCGCCTGCGGGCGTGACCTCGTAGAAATCGCCGCCGTGCCACATCGACCAGGGCGCGTAGCGGTCCGGCGATTCGGCGTGGTTGCCGTTGTAGCCGAGGTTGCCGTTGGGCAGGATCACCGCGTGCCGACCGGCGCGCACCGGCAGCTTCCACTGGTGTGCGACACGGCCTTCGATGTCGATCAGGTATACGTGGCCGTCGGCGGTCTGCGGCGCGATCAGGGTGTAGCCGCCGGCGCTGGCGGCGGGGTCGTGGGCGATCAGGCCCACGCCGCGGCGGCGCTGGGTGATCTGGTCGACGGTGGTGGCCATGGGAGGCTCCTTGCTGAGGGGGTGCATCGCCGCCGAACAGGGACTCTCGGGGCGTCTGGGTGTGCACTGTAGAGGGCGTTCAGCGTCAGGAACAGCGCAATGTTTTTGCATCCCTGTCAGAAAAATCTTTACACTCGCCGGCCATGCCCGCGATCTCCCAGGCTTTCCGCTGTTTTGACGAAGTGGCCCGTCGCGGTTCGGTGCGCAAGGCCGCCGAGACCCTGCACCTGACGGCGGCGGCGGTCAACCAGCAGGTGCTCAACCTCGAAGCGCAGGTCGGCACGCCGCTGTTCGACCGGCTGCCCCGGGGCATGCAGCTCACCGCTGCGGGCGAAATCATGATCGCCGCCGTGCGCCGCAGCCAGCGCGACTATGACAACGCGCTCACGCAGGTCGAAGACATGCGCGCCCTGCGCCGCGGCCACGTCAACATCGGCGTCTCGCACTCCACCGCCGAATCGCTGCTGCCGCAGGTGGTGCAGTCGGTGCAGCGCAGCCACCCGGGCATCACCTTCAGCGTGCGCTCGGGCAATGGCGAATCGCTGCTGCGGGGCGTGGCCAACGGCGAGATCGACGTTGCCTACTGCCTGCGGCGCACCCCGCCGCCCGGTGTGGAAGAAGTGCGGGCACACCCGCAGCAACTGGGCGTGGTGATGGCGCCCGGGCACCCGCTGCACACCCCCGCGCGCCTGCTGCGGCTGCGCGACTGCCTGGACCACCCGCTGGTGATGATGTCGCCCGACATGGAATTGCGCAGCCTGCTCGAACGCATCGACCCGCGCCTGGCGCGCGCCGGCCGCCCACTGGTGGAAACCAGCTCGGTGCCCATGGTGCGGCGCCTGGTGGCGGGCAGCCAGGCGGTGAGCTTCCTGTTGCCCGACAACGTGGTCGAAGACGTGGACGCGGGCCGCCTGGTGTGGGTGGCGCTGGAAGATGCCGCCGCGCGCCTGTTCAGCGGCATCTACCAGCGCTCGGGCTACACCACCTCGGTGGCGATGGGACTGCTGTTGGGCGCGCTGGAAGCCGAGGTCAACGCCATCCACCAGCGCTTCGACCGGCAGGCCCCGCCCCCGCTGCAGGGCTTCGCCACCTGAGCCGCTGGCGCGGCGCGCGGGCCGTTCAGCGCCGCAGCGCGGTGAAGGCTTCGAACTCCCAGCTGCGCATCGCCAGCACCAGCGTGTAGCCCTCTCGGTCTTTCTGGGCCAGCTTCTGGTCGGTCTGGTGCTGCTGCGCAAAGTCCTGCGCCACACGCTGCAGGCGCTCCAGGAACACCGGCGCCAGCGCCCGGCTGACCGAGCCGTGCACGAGCATCAGGCCCTCGCCCGAGCCGTCGAAACCGCCCGCGAAGTAGTCGAGCAGAGCGTGCTCGCGGAAGTAGTTCATCACCGGGCCGTGCGGGCGCCAGCGGAAGGTCTTGGCCAGCTTCAGGCGGTAGCGGTTGAGCGGGCGCAGCTCGATGATGCCGATGCGGTCGAGCTGGGCCAGGTACTTCACGCATTCGGCCTCGGTGAGCCGGTAGGCGGCGGTGATCTGCTCCAGCGTCCACTGGCTGAGCACGCAGATCGCCACCAGCAGCAGCTTCTTGTCGGCCACCACCGCGCGTTCCTGTTCAGCCGTCATTTCCTTGAGCAGCGGCTGCGCGTCGGCCACGCGGCGCGCGAGTTCGGCGAAGTCGATCTTGAGCGCGCGGCAGATCTCGTCCACCCGCGAGAGCGACATGTCGCCCTTGGCCAGCATGCGCTTGACGCTCGACTCGGCCATGCCCAGCGCTTGCGCCAGGTCGGCGTAGGTCATCTGCGCGGCCTTGAGTTCCTTCTTGATCGTGCCGACGAGGTCGAGGGTGGTGCTCATGCGGATCGGGTACCGATTAGCGATACCAGTGGTGAAAAAAATGGCCACTGTATCGCATGGAGCCACCCGATCCGGTGGGCCGCCCGGACACTGCGCCCGCTGTTCCACCCCCTGGAGTTCCCATGCGATTGCCCGCCGTTTCCCCCTCTCCCGCCTTCGCGCGCTGGGCCACCGCCCTGCTGCTGCTCTGGTTGCTCGCGCTGACCGCCGGGCCTGCGCTGTCCGAAGCGCTTGGGTTCACGCTCAACGCCCACGGCCACGGCCACGCCCACGCCCACCTGCACGCGCACGGCCACCCCTTCGTCGACGCGCGCACCCTGTTCGGTATTCCGAACGTGATGGACGTGCTCACCAACGCGCCGCTCACTCTCGCGGGCCTCTGGGGTCTGCTGGCCTTGCGAGGCCGCACGCTGCCCGGTGCGACGCAGAAGGCCGCCCTGGTGTTCTTCGCCGGGCTGGTGGCCACCGGCTTCGGCTCGGCGGGGTACCACTGGGCGCCCGACGTTTCGGGTCTGGTCTGGGACCGCCTGGGTATGGCCGTGACCTTCGCGGGGGCGATCTCGTTGGCCGTGGCCGAGCGCGTGGGGCAGGTGCCAGCCCGTTGGTCGCTGCACCTGTCGCTGCCGCTGGCCACGTTCTCTGCCATCCTGCCAGCGTTCACCGGCAACGTGCTGCCCTGGGCCGTGATGCAGTTCGGTGGCATGGCGCTCATCGTCTGGCTGGCGCTGCGCACACCGGTGGCTGGCGCCATTGGCATCCGCCTGGGGGCGCTGATCGGTCTGTACGCGCTCGCCAAAGCGCTGGAGCTGGGCGATGCCGCCGTGTTCCACGCCACCGCCGACACGCTCTCTGGCCACAGCCTCAAGCACCTTACCGCGGCGCTCGCGGCCTGGCCCGTGATCGTGGCGTTGAGGCCGCAGCGCCCAGCCAAAGCCCCCGCGAGCCTGCGGCAGAATGCACCGGGCCGCGCCGCGTGAACCCCGCGCCAAGAACACCTCTGGAGGAGACCCGAATGTCCACCCCGCAAGCCGCGTTGAGCACCGACGCCATCGCCCACGCTGGCCACAGCAACCAGTTTGCCCTGCTCACGCAGCGCCGCTTCGGCCCCTTCTTCTGGGTGCAGTTTCTCGGTGCCGGCAACGACAACGTCTTCAAGTTCGCCTTCACCGTGCTGGTCACCTACCAGTTGCAGGTGCAATGGCTGCCGGCGTCGATGGCCGGGCTGGTGATCGGCGCGCTGTTCATCCTGCCCTTCCTGCTGTTTTCCGCCACCAGCGGGCAGCTGGCCGACAAGTACCCCAAAGAGGTGCTGATCCGCTTCGTGAAGAACCTGGAGATCGCCATCATGCTGCTGGCCGGCTGGGGCTTCATGCAGCAGCACGTGCCGATGCTGCTGTTCTGCGTGTTCCTCATGGGCCTGCATTCCACGCTGTTCGGCCCGGTCAAGTTCGCCTACCTGCCGCAGCACCTGAGCGAGCGCGAACTCATCGGCGGCAACGGCATGGTCGAAATGGGCACCTTCGTCGCCATCCTGCTGGGCAACGTGGCCGGCGGCCTGCTGATCGCGCTGCCCCTGGTCGGTCCGAGCTATGTGGCCGCAGCCTGCCTGCTGCTGGCCCTGCTGGGGCGTGCGCTGGCGCAGGCCGTGCCGGTCTCGCCCGCCACCGATCCGGCCTTGCGGATCAACTGGAACCCCTTCACCGAAACCTGGCGCAACCTCCAGCTCGCGCACGGCAACGTGGTGGTGTTCCGCTCGCTGCTGGGCATCAGCTGGATGTGGTTCTTCGGCGCCGTTTTCCTGAGCCAGTTTCCGGCCTTCGCGCACGACGTGCTGCGCGGGAACGAACAGGTGGCTTCGCTGCTGCTGGTGGTGTTTTCGGTCGGCATCGGCGCGGGCGCGCTGCTGTGCGAAGTGCTCAGCCGCCGGCATGTGGAAATCGGCCTGGTGCCGCTGGGCGCCATCGGCATGACGGTGTTTTCGGTGGACCTGTACTTCGCGGCCAAGGGCGTGCCGCCATCCACCGCCGTGCTCACGCTCGGCCAGTTCCTGGCTGAACCCGCGCACTGGCGCGTGCTGGCCGACCTGGGCCTGCTCTCGCTGTTCGCCGGCATCTACAGCGTGCCCATGTACGCGCTGATCCAGATGCGCAGCCAGCCCACGCACCGCGCCCGCATCATCGCGGCCAACAACATCCTCAACGCGCTGTTCATGATCGCCAGTTCGCTGCTGGCCGGTGCGCTGCTGGCTGCGGGCTTCAGCATCGCCGAGCTGTTCCTCATCGTCGGTCTGGCCAACGCCGTGGTGGCCGGCTACATCTTCCTGCTGGTGCCCGAATACCTGCTGCGCTTCGTGGCCTGGGCGGCTTCGCGCTTCGTCTACCGCTTTCAGGTGCGCGGCGACGAGCGGATTCCCACCGGCGGTGCGGCCGTGCTGGTGTGCAACCACGTCAGCTTTGTCGACGCGGTGCTGCTCATGGCCGCCAGCCCGCGCCCGATCCGCTTCGTGATGGACCACCGCATCTTCCAGGTGCCGGTGCTCGGCTGGCTGTTCAGGCTGGCCAAGGCCATCCCCATCGCGCCGCAGAAGGAAGACCCGGCGGTCTACGAAGCCGCCTTCCGCGAGGTGGCGCACACCCTGCGGGCCGGTGATCTGGTGGGCATCTTCCCCGAAGGCGCCATCACGCGCGATGGCCAGTTGAAGCCCTTCAAGGGCGGCATCATGAAGATCCTCGAAACGGCCAAAGCCGACGGCCTGCCCGAAGTGCCGGTCATCCCCATGGCGCTGACCCACCTGTGGGGGTCGTTTTTCAGCCGCATCGAAGTGGTCAACGGCAAACACCAGGCCATGGTGCGCCCCTTCCGGCGGGGCATGTTCAGCCGCGTGGGGCTGAATGTGGGCGACGCGGTGAAGGCGGAAGACGTGACGCCGGAGGGGTTGCGGGAGCGGGTGGCGGGGTTGTTGGATTGAAGAGTGGCGTGCGCTCCGGAGCCGGCGCCCACGCCGCGGGCGGACTGGTGCCTTCTTCCATGAAAGCGGTGCAAAACGGGAAGGCCTCGAGTGAATACAAACACCGCGGCCTGGACGCAGGCCTTTACTCCTGCCCCAGTCCCAAACGCTGAATCAATTCCTGGATCGCGGCGCTCACAACCGTCTTGATATCGTTTTCCACCACAGGCTCCAGCTCCGGTTTCAACGTCGCTCCTTTGTCCAAGGCGGCTTTGCCGTGTGTTTTGTCAACGATCATCTTCAGCGAGGTTTCGGTGACCAATGCGATCTGGCGGCCCGTTTTGGTTTCGAACAAACCGGCTTCCAGCGAGGCGTAGGCTGCTGAGTAAGGCGGCAACCCAAACGCGGAACGCTGGCGCACGCCGATTCCCTTGAGAGGGACTTCATTCAAAGGAACGAAGTCACCACCGACTGAAGGTGAAATCACCACAATCAGGTCAGCCACCTGCGCGGCAGGATGCTTCAACACATCTTCCTTGGTGAGCCCGTCGAGCTCCAATGCCTTGACGGTTGTGAAACGGCCTCCCTTGCTCAAAGTCGTTTCAGCATTTTTCAATGCCAGGGACGCCAGTTGCCAATCAGGGCGCTCCAGCTTGGACGAGTCGTTGTTGAATGCCGTTGTTCCTATCCAGGAAAGCCGAATGGTCGAATCCAGCGTGGCAGCAATGGCCAACGACTTTCCGTCTGTCGCCGTCTGTATGGCAGCTTTGTCGACAGATGCGCAGCCCCACAAGCCCGTGGCTGTCAATGCAACGAAAAAGTAGCGGAAAAATTTCATGGAACTCCTCGGGTAATTTTTTGAATAACCGGCGCATTATCCAAGGCCAGCTATCGATTGTTGCCACTCCTTCACAGAATTGAATGGGGCGCTGGAATTCATGCCCAACCAAGTGGCGCAGAGGTTCTGGAGCTCGGTGCATTGCTGGGCAGTGAAGGGTTCCATGCCAGTGCCCTGAGTTGTTGCCTCGTGCCCCCCTGTTTGGCCTGCTGGATCGCACGGCAGATGGTCTTCCGGTCTGCTGCGTGGGGCGTGCCAACCGGAAAACGACCGAGATCCGAAAACAGCCAGTGTGCGAGGGTATCGAAATTCGATGCTGGTGGTTATCGAAACCTGTTCTGGTGGATGAAAGTGCGCCGGTTCACCGTGAGGGTTGCCACCATCCGCCCCATGTTCAACAACCCACCGAGGTTTCACATGGTCAGCGGCTCCCGTTCCCCCCTCATCGTGATGCGCGACACCCGCGCCTGGCAGTTCCAGGTCTGGGCCTCGTTCGGGCTCGCGGTCTTTCTCTGTGCCATCGGCCTGGCGTGGCTGCCCGGTCAGGCGCTGGACCGGGCGTTCATGGTGATGGGGTATGTGTTCTGCCTTTCGACCGCGTTCGTGCTGTCCAAGGCGGTGCGCGACCAGCAGACCGCGCAGCGGGCGGGAGAGTCCGAGACACCGATGTGGCGCTTCGTGGTGTGGGGTGGCTTCGGTGTCGCGATGGGTCTGACGGTCTGGGGCTTGCTCCGCATGGAGATCAACGAGACCTACAAGGCCTATCTGGGCGTGAGCTGGCTGTACCTGGTGACGTCGGCGTTCACGCTGGCCAAAACATTGCGCGACCGGCATGAGGCGGACCTGATGGACCGTGCTCGCGATCGCTTCCCCACGCAGGAGCAATGACATGAACGCTGTTTTTCTGAAGAAGCTGTGTGTGGCGGGCTGTCTGGCCGCTGCCTTGGTGGCGGCGCCGGTGCGGGCGCAGAGCGAGGCTTCACTGGCGCTGTCGGCCCTGCCGGTGGCGTCGGTGGTGGGGGCGGGGGCTTCGGCCGCAGGCGGTGCTGCTGCGCTGAGCACGGTGCCGGCAGCGCTGACGCTCAGCGGCGCGGTGCTGGTGGTGAAGGCGGTGGACGTGTCGGCGCGCGGCACGGTGATCGTGCTGGAGCGCGTGTCCGATGGTGCGCGCACCAGTGTGGAAGTGACCGGGCATGCGGCTTCGGGCGTGGGGGCCAGTGTGGGCACGGCGGTCGCGGTGAGCGTGATCGGTGCGGGGGTGGTGCTTTCGGCGGCGGGGGAGGTGCTGTGCTTCATCCCGAACGCGCTGGGCCGTGCGTTGCTGCACAACGAGAAAATCACCCACTGAACCCCGCAACACGCTTTCCGCTTTCCCCTGGGGGCGACACCAGCGGCCCGGCTCAGCCGGTTCTGTGGTGTCTGCTGGACGGGCCATTTCACACGAGAGGCATCATGAAAACCCAATGGCATTTGGGGTTGGCGCTGCTTTGCGCATGCGCCGTCACCGCGGCCCATGCCGGCCGTTCCTGCGAGGCGCGTCCGTTGACGCCACAGGCGCTGGAGCAAGGCCTGGAACTGGCGCAGCGCATGGCACAGGCGCTGGACGCCGAGTTCGTGCGCAGCGGCGCGCGGGTGGTGGTGCTGGGCCGGGCGGGGCAGGACCTGTCAAAGTACCAGCTGCGCTGGTCGCACCTGGGCTGGGCCTACAAGACGACCGAAGGGCCGTGGCGCGTGCTGCACAAGCTCAACCAGTGCGGCACGGGCCACGGGGCGCTGTACCGCCAGGGCCTGGGGGAGTTTTTCCTGGACGACTTGTGGCGTCACGAGGCGGTGTGGTCGGTGCCGGCGCCGTTGCTGCAGGCACCGCTGTACGCCGTGCTGACCGACCCCGCGCGCAGCGTGCGGCTGAACGAGCGGGCCTACAACATGGTGGCCTACGCCTGGGGCACGCGCTACCAGCAGTCCAACCAGTGGGCGCTGGAGACCTTGGCGTTGGCGGCCGACCCGGGCGTGACCACACGGCCGCAGGCACAGGCCTGGCTGGGGTTCAAGGGCTACCAGCCGAGCACGCTGCGGCTGGGCCCGATGACGCGCCTGGGCGCCAGCAGCACGTCGGCGCACATCCGCTTCGACGATCACCCGAACGCCAAGCGGTTCTCCGACCGCATTGAAACGGTGACGGTCGATTCCGTGCTCGACTGGATGACCCGCACCGGGTTGGGTTCAGCGCCGCAGCAACTGGTTCTGTGAAGCCGTCGCAGGGCGTGCGGGAGAATGAGCGCGCGGCGACGTATCGTCGTGGGCATTCCATGAAGAAAGAGGGAAGTTGACATGAGCAACGCTTTGCGTTTGTCGGAAAAGTGGTTCCGCCGTGGCCTGTGGCTGGTGGCGTTTCTGTTCGCGTGGTTTCTCACCGGCTTGGGCAGCACCATCGTGGGCGATCTGCCGCAGGTGGAGCAGCAACGCTCGCTGGAAGACTTCATGGACGCGTCGCGCACAGCGGCCCTGCGCCAGACGCTGAAGTCCACGGAGCAGGCGGCGGAGGACGCGCAGGCCGCGCTGGAACAGGCGCAACTGAAGTTGCAGACCGCCAGGGCCGACAACCGCGCGGCGCGCGAGACCTTCGACAACTGGCTGGCCACGCGCCGTGCCACGCAGCGGCCCGAGCAGGATGACGAACTGCTGCAGCGCACGCGCGAACTGGACGGTCTGCGCCAGGCCGAGCGCGACGCGCTCGCGGCGGTGCAGCGACAGCAGCAGGCCGCGCTGGACGCCAGCCAGGCCAGCCAGCGGGCGCAGGCCGAACTGGGCCGTCTGCAGGACGCAGCCCGCGAGGCCTACCGGTCGGCCCAGCGCGCCCAGGAACTGCGCGTGTTCGGCTACCGCCTGGCGCTCACGCTGCCGCTGCTGGTGGTGGCGGGCTGGCTGTTCAAGAAGCACCGTCAGGGCGCATCGTGGCCGTTCGTGTGGGGTTTCATCTTCTTCGCGCTGTTCGCCTTCTTCGTCGAACTGGTGCCCTATCTGCCGAGCTACGGTGGCTACGTGCGCTACATCGTCGGCATCGTGCTCACGGTGATCGGTGGTCGCTACGCCATCCAGGCGCTGCAACGTTATCTGGAGCGGCAGAAGCAGGCCGAAGCCCAACCCGACAACCAGCGCCGCAAGGAGCTGGACTACGACCTGGCGCAGGCCCGGCTGGCCAAGAACGTGTGCCCGGGTTGCGAACGTGCGGTCGATCTGAAGGACGGCAAGACCGATTTCTGCCCGCATTGCGGCCTGTGCCTGTTCGACCGCTGCGGCCATTGCAGCACCCGCAAAAGTGCGTTTGCGCGCTACTGTTTTGCGTGCGGCACAGCGGCTGTGCCCGCGGGGCGGGCAGAGGACGCACCTGCACAAACAGCGACCTGAGTGGCCGGTTGAGGCGCCGTATGGGCGCATACTGCAGCCTTGTTTGACTTTTCCGGAAAGCCGGGTGCCCGTGGTACCTGCCCACCGCCATGATTCGCCTTGATTTGCGCATCGAGTTGAACTACGACATCGATGCCTTCGGTGCGGACTTCATCTTCAACATCCATCCCGCGTTCACGCCGCAGCAGCGGGTGCTGAACGAGAACCTGTGGCTCAGCCAGGCGCTGTCGCCCCTGCTGCAGACCGAGTCGCACAGCGGCAACCGGCTGCTGCGCCTGCGGGCCGGTCCGGGGCCGCTCCGGCTGGTCTACACCGCGCTGGTGGAAATCGAACACCACAGCGTGCCGCCGACGCAGTTGAACGAAATCCCGGTGGCGCAGTTGCCGGCTGACGCACTGCGCTACCTGTATCCCAGCCGCTATTGCCAGTCGGACCGGCTGGGCCGTCTGGCCCATCAGGCTTTCGGCTCGTTGTGGCAGGGCCATGACCGGGTGATGGCCGTGCAGCACTGGGTGCAGCGCCAGGTGACCTTCACGCCGAACACCACGAATGGCAATACGTCGGCGGTGGACACGCTCATCGAGCAGGTGGGTGTGTGCCGGGACTTTGCGCACCTGATGATTGCGCTGCTGCGCGCGCTCAACATTCCGGCGCGCATCGCCACCGGCACCGATTACGGGGCCGATCCGGCCCTGGGCCCGCCCGACTTCCACGCCTACGTCGAGGTCTATCTGGGCGGGCGCTGGTGCATCTTTGATCCGTCGGGGACGGGCATTCCCATGGGGTTCATGCGCATCGGCACCGGCCGCGACGCCGCCGATGTGGCGTTCGCCACGATCTTCGGTGGCGTGAGGACCCAGGCGCCCATCATCAGCGCCGTGCCGTCTGCCGGCAGCCCGATACCGCAGCACAGCGCGTACGCGGTGTCCACCGACGCCGGGCTGGTGCGGGCCTGACCCACGGCCGCGGCCGCAGCGCGGCGGTCAGTGGTCGCTGGCGCCGCTGCGCCGGATGGCGCGCTGGACGTCGCCCAGCGGCAGGCCGTAGCTGCTGGCGAAGTCGGCGGGCGACAGGCCGCTGCCGTGGAAGGCGCGCAGCAGGGCCTCGTCGCGCGCGGCCTGGCTGGCCACGTCGGCCAGGGCTTCCAGGGTCAGCGCGTTGACTTCCTCGTCACGGCCCAGCACTTTTTCGGCATAGGCCTCGCGGCTCAGGCCGCTGGCTTCAAATGCCTGGGCCACGCGCTGGCGGAATTTGGGCCGCAGGTCTTCGGGCGTGCGCTGCTGGCGGCGGCGGAACACTTCCACCAGTGCGTGGTGCACGTGTTCGGGCGCCAGGTCTTCCACCGCCTGGCCGGCCAGGTCGTGGCGCTGCTGGCCGCTGGCGACCACGGTGAGGTAGCGGCTGGAGCGGGTGTGCAGGGCGAGGGCGGTCTTGAGCGCGTCCTTGTCCAGGGCGTCGGGGTGGGCGGCCAGCAGGTCCTGGAAGATGCCACGCTTGAGCGGTTTGGGCGTCTCGCCGAACAGCGCCGGGTAGAGCGTGGCCAGTTGCTCCAGCACCGGGTGCTGCGGCCTGGCGGGGCGTTTGCTGCTTTCGGCCGTGCCGGCACGGCGCGCCGGGTTGCCGGCCGGGGCCCGGCGTGGCGGGCGGTTGCGCGATGAGCGATTGCGGGCCGGGGCGGCGGTGTCTGCTGCGGGGGTGGCGGGGGCCGGGGTGGCTTCGGCAGGGGTCGGGTTCGGTGGCGTGGTCATGTCGGGGTGTTCGGGGCCTGAGGTCATACGCCGCGCGCGCGGTCGCTGCGGAACTGCTGCTGGAAGGCGGCGAAGGCGCCGGCGTCGAGCGCAGCCCGCACTTCTTTCATCAGGTTCAGGTAGTAGTGCAGGTTGTGGATGGTTGCCAGCATGGGGCCGAGCATTTCGCCGCAGCGGTCCAGGTGGTGCAGGTAGGCGCGGCTGAAGCCGTCGCGCCCGCCATCGGCATGGGCCACGCCGGAGCGGCCGGCGCAGGCGTAGCAGGTGCAGGTTTCGTCGAGCGGGCGGTGGTCGCTCTTGTGCCGCGCGTTGCGGATCTTCAGGTCGCCGTAGCGCGTGAACAGGTGGCCGTTGCGCGCGTTGCGCGTGGGCATGACGCAGTCGAACATGTCGACGCCGCAGGCCACGCCGTCGACCAGGTCTTCGGGTGTGCCCACGCCCATCAGGTAGCGTGGCTTGTGCGCCGGCAGGCGGTGCGGGGTGTGCGCCATGATGCGCAGCATCTCGTCCTTGGGCTCACCCACGCTCACGCCGCCGATGGCGTAACCGGGGAAGTCCATCTCGACCAGCGCCTCCAGCGATTCCTGGCGCAGGTGTTCGAACATGCCGCCCTGCACGATGCCGAACAGCGCGTTGGGGTTGCCCAGGCGCTCGAATTCGGTTTTTGACCGAACCGCCCAGCGCCGGCTCATTTCCATGCTCTTGCGGGCTTCGGCTTCGGTGGTGATGTGGCCCACGTTCTTCTCGCCCTGCCAGTAGGGCGTGCACTCGTCGAGCTGCATCACGATGTCGGAATTGAGCACCGTCTGGATCTGCATGCTCACTTCGGGCGACATGAACAGCTTGTCGCCGTTGACGGGCGAAGCGAAGTGCACGCCTTCTTCGGTGATCTTGCGCATGTCGCCCAGGCTCCAGACCTGGAAGCCGCCCGAGTCGGTGAGGATGGGCTTGTCCCACTTCTCGAAGCCGTGCAGGCCGCCGAAGCTCTGCATCACGTCCAGGCCCGGACGCATCCACAGGTGGAAGGTGTTGCCCAGGATGATCTGGGCGCCCATGTCTTCCAGGCTCGCGGGCATGACGCCCTTGACGGTGCCGTAAGTGCCCACGGGCATGAAGATGGGCGTCTCAACCACACCGTGGTTGAGCGTGAGCCGGCCGCGGCGCGCATGGCCTTCGGTTTTGAGCAGGTCGAACTGAAGCATGGGGCGATTGTCTCAAAGCGGCCCGGGGTGTGCCCGGGCCGGGCTTCGTCCTTTTCAGGGAACGCGCTCCGCTACCGGTGCTTTCCTTCCGGCGCCACCACCAGCACCGTGCGGTTGCGGTCCTCCACGATCCACAGCCGCCCCTGCCGGTCGACGGTGATGCCGGCCGGGTTGCCCAGTGGGCGCACGCCCCGCTGCGCTGTCCAGCCGGCCACCTCGTTGCGGGCGGCGCCGGTGGGCTGGCCGTCGCGGTTGAGCGTGAAGCTGACGATCCGGTGGCCCTGGCTGCGGTAGCCGTGCCAGACGGCGAGCAGCCGGCCGCTCCAGGGTGTGGCGCGGTCCGGGTGGTCGGCGGGCGGCACCGTGAGCAGTTGCAGCGGTGCCACGTGCGCGGGCCAGGCCATGACCGGCGGCGTGTGGTCACTGGCGCGGCAGCGGGTGCGGCCTTCGTAGCCGCGCGCCACGACCGGGCGGCCGCGGGCGTCGCTCAGGCATTGGGGCCAGCCGTGGTCAGAGCCTGGTTTCAGTTCGTTGAGCTCTTCGGCGGGCAGCGTGGCATCGGTGTAGTCGACCGAGTTCTCGGCCTGCCACAGGCGCGGCCCTTTCGGGCCGGCGGTGAAGGCCAGGCCGAGCGAGTTGCGCAGGCCGGTGGCGTGGGGGCGCAGCGACTGCAGGGTGTGTTCCGGTCCGCCGAGCACGGCCTCGTACACCGCCGCGCGCGGTTGCGGGCCCTGTTTTTCCGGGCAGGGCAGGGGCTGCTGCTGGCGGTCGTCGCGGCAGGCGTCGGTGGCGGAGCCGAGGTTGATGAACAGGTGGCCGTCAGGGCCGAAGACGATTTCCTTGAGCGGGTGCGCGCCATCGGCGGGCAGGTCCGTGATGACGTCTTCGCGCTGCACGTTCAGCCCGACCGGGGTGCGCCAGATGGTGCCGGCCTCGCCCACGTAGACCTTGCCGTCGGGTCCGAGCGCCAGGCCGTGCGGGCGGTCGAGCCGGGCGGCCAGGATGCGGGTGCGCGCTTCGTCGCCCGGGGCCTCGGGCAGGACCAGTTCCAGCAGGCGCCCACGGTGGGGTTCCCAGTTGCCCATGTCGGCGATCCAGAAGCGGCCGGGGGCCACTTCCAGAATGCGGCGGGGCATGGAAAGCCCTTGCGTGCCCGTGGCGACCAGGCCCGCGCACCAGCCGGCAGGCGTGGCCAGCGCGACGCGGGGGAAGCCGGCGCATTGGCCCTGGGTCAGATAGGCTGCTTGCGCGAAAGCGTTGAAGGACAGGACAGCACTGGCCAGCCAGAGGGCCAGATAGCGAAGGCGTGTTGCGCCGGGCATGGCTGTGGCCAGCCGGCTCAGCGCCCCGGGATCGTGGTGCTCAGCGTCTCGGTCGTGCGCTCACTCTGGACCGTCAGCGGTTCGGATTGGTCCCAGCTCCAAGCCAGCAACACCGCCAAACCCAGCGACATCAGGAGGGCCAGGCCCAGGCGGAACAGGATTTCAATCACGGACAGTCTCGTGGCGTTGCATGGCGATGGGGCGATTGTGCCCGCCATGACGGATGTTTTCTTGGGGCGCTGGCCCCGTTGTTCAATATCTCTCACCAACGAAACACATTGTGGTGATTTCGTTCACAGGGCCGTGGCCCTGCAATCGGGTCAGGCCGTGAACTCGGGGCCGGTGTATTGCTCGGGGATACGCACCTTGCCGGCCGCAATGTCCCTTCGCACGCTCTCGAGCGCTGCCCGCACGGGCGCGGCCACATCCGGCGCCAGGGCCAGGCGCACCGCTTCCGGGTCTTCCAGGCCGATCTGCCGCAGCACGCCGCCCTGCCAGCGGCCTTCGGCATGGTCGCGGGCGGCGGCAAACACCGCCTTGCTGACTGTGGCCATCGCCGATCCGATGAAGACACCGGGGTTGCGTTGCGTCCAGTCGATCACGTTGCCGATCTGGCGCGTCTGGCGCTCCGCGCAGGCGTCGGTCACACCCTGGCGCCCGGCGTTGAGCATGGTGAAGATGACATCGGCACCGGCGTCCATCTGGGCCAGGGCGATGCGTTTGGACAGGGCATTGTCGTCCTGGTTGCCCGAGAAGTTGGTCAGCAGCTTGACCTTGGGGTCCGTGGCCGCGACGCCCGCAGCAAAAGCCGCCCGGCCCTTGAGGCCCGGGGTGACGCGGATGCCGGACATGTGGCCCACCACGCCGGTGCGGGTGGTCAGGGCGGCCAGCGCGCCAGCCAGAAAGGCCGATTGCTCCTGCAGTACCTCATAGCTCGACAGGTTGGCGGCCTTCACGTTGCCCTGGGTGACCACAAAACGCACGTTGGGAAACTCGCTGGCCACTTGCTGGGCGGCGGCGTTGTTCTGCCCGCCGTGGGCGATGACCAGACCGGCTGCGCCACCCGCCAGGTCGCGCAGCGCGGCTTCGAGCAGTTCTTTGCGGGGTGCGACCTTGTCGATGTAGCGGCCCGACAGGCCGAAGGCCTTCTGGGCCTGGACGAAGCCTTCGTAGCCCGATTGCATGAATCCCTGGTCGTTGACTTGGCCGGCGAACAGGGCATTGACCGGCGAAGGGGCGGGGCGCGTGGCGCAGGCACCCAGGCCCAATGCGGTGGCGGAGAAGCCGATCAGGGCGTGGCGGCGGGAGAGCAGATGCGGTTCGTTCATGGGATTGGTACAGATGAAAACGGCGGTCACGCAGAAACCGTGCCTGCCTCGCCCGCACCAAAAAGCCTCGCGAGGCACCCCCGCAGCCACTGATGACCGGGGTCGCGGTGCAGGTGGGCGTGCCAGTACTGGGCGATGGTGCTGACCGGCAGCTTCAGCGACAGCGGGCGTGCCACCAGCGCGTGGGGCGCTGTCAGCCGCTCGGCCAGGCGCTCGGGCACGGTGGCGATCAAGTCGGTGTTGCCCAACACATGGCCCAGGGCCACGTAGTGCGGCACGGTCAGTTGCACCGTGCGGTGCACGCCGAGGCGTTGCAGGGCTTCTTCGACCAGACCGTGCGCCGTGCCCGCCGACACCACGCGCACGTGCGCCGCTTGGCGGTACAGCGTGGCGGTCACCTGCGGGCGCACGGCCAGCGGGTGCGCCTGGCGCATCAGCGCCACGTAGCGCTGGCGGAACAGCGCCTGCTGGAAGTAGCCTGCCTGCAATGGCGGCAGCGAGCCCAGGGCGAGGTCCACGCGGCCGGTCGCCATGTCCTCGCGCAAGGTGGAGTCGGCCACGGTGACGGCGCGCAGGGTCACGCCGGGGGCCTCGTGCGCCAGGGTGTCCATCAGCACCGGCAGGAAGTAGATCTCGCCGACGTCGGTCATGGCCAGGGTGAAGCAGCGGTCGCTGTTCGCCGGGTCGAAGCTGGCGCGCACGTTCAGCGCGCTTTGCAGCGTGTGCAGCGCCTGCGCCACCGGGGACGCCAGTTGCTGGGCATAAGGCGTGGGCACCATGCCGGCCGGGGTGCGCAGGAACAGCTCGTCGCCCAGCAGGTCGCGCAAGCGGCGCAGGGCGTTGCTGACCGCCGGCTGGCTCAGCCCCAGCGACTCGGCCACGCGCGAGACCCGGCCGTCCTGCACCAGGCGGTCGAACACCAGCAGCAGGTTGAGATCCAGCTCGGTCAGCTTCATGGCTCTTGCATATTCACGGGGTGAATAAAGGGTATCACGCCAATTCCCTTGCCGGATGGTCGGACTGCCCCGATCATGCGGGCCACAAGAACACCCACGGAGACAAGCATGCACCCTGCCAGCGGGCCCGACGCCCTGCACTGGGAAGCCGGCGGCACCAGCCGCATCCCGTTTGCCGTCTATACCGACGAGCAGCGCCACCGGCGCGAACTCGATCGCTTCTTCTACCAGGGCCACTGGTGCTACGTTGGCCTGGAAGCCGAGATCCCGAACGCCGGGGACTTCAAGCGCACCGTGGTCGGCGAACGCTCGGTCATCATGACCCGTGCGGCCGACGGCCAGATCCACGTGGTGGAGAACGTCTGCGCGCACCGCGGCATGCGCTTCTGCCGCAAGCGCCACGGCAACGCCACCGAGTTCGTCTGCCCCTACCACCAGTGGAGCTACCAGCCCGACGGCACGCTGCAGGGCGTGCCGTTCCGGCGCGGCGTGCGCCAGGACGGCAAGGTCAACGGCGGCATGCCGGCCGATTTCAATCCCAAGGACCACGGCCTGACGCGTCTCAAGGTCGCCGTGCGCGGTGGGGTGGTGTTCGCCAGCTTCGACCACAACGTCGAATCGCTGGAAGACTACATGGGGCCGACCATCCTCACCTACTTCGACCGCCTGTTCAACGGCCGCAAGCTCACCATCCTGGGCTACAACCGCCAGCGCATCCCCGGCAACTGGAAGCTGATGCAGGAGAACATCAAGGACCCGTACCACCCCGGCCTGCTGCACACCTGGTTCGTCACCTTCGGGCTCTGGCGCGCCGACAACAAGAGCGAGCTGCGCATGGACGCGCACCACCGCCACGCGGCCATGGTCTCCACCCGCGGCAGCATGGGCCAGGCCAGCGGCCAGGCGGCGCAGGTGACGCAGGTGTCCAGTTTCAAGGAGACGATGCAACTGGAAGACCCGCGCTTCCTGGACATCGTGCCCGAGCCCTGGTGGCAGTTGGGGGGGCAAGAACCAGCGCCGCCGGGCCGCCCCAAGGCGCCGGGCGCCCCCTCGGGGGGCAGCGAAGGACACGAAGTGCCGAGTGTGGGGGTTCAAGTTCCCACGGCGGTCATGACGACCCTGTTCCCCAGCGTGATCTTCCAGCAGCAGGTCAACAGCGTGAGCACGCGCCACATCCAGCCCGACGGCCACGGCGCCTTCGACTTCGTGTGGACGCACTTCGGCTTTGCGGACGACACGGAAGAGATGACGCAGCGCCGTCTGCGCCAGGCCAACCTGTTCGGCCCGGCCGGCTTTGTCAGCGCCGACGACGGCGAGGTGATCGAGTTCTCGCAACAAGCCTTCGACAGCAAGCCGCAGCACCGCGCGCTGGCCGAACTGGGCGGGCGCGAGGTGGGCGAAACGGATCACATGGTGACCGAGACGCTGATCCGTGGCATGTACGGGTACTGGCGAAAAGTCATGGAGGCACCGGAGAAGAACGAAGGAGGTGCCGCATGAGCGCGCTCGTCAAAGTTGACTTCGACACCTGGCAGGCGCTGCAGCAGCTCTACAGCGACTACGCGTTTGCGGTGGACAGCGGCCAGTGGGAACTGTGGCCGGAGTTTTTCACCGTGGACGGCGTGTACAAGCTGCAGCCGCGCGAGAACCACGAGCGCGGGTTCCCGCTCTCGACGCTTGCCTTCGACAGCCAGGCCATGCTGCGCGACCGTGTCTACGGTATCAAGGAAACCCTGTTCCACGACCCGTACTACCAGCGCCACGTCGTGGGTGCGCCGGTCGTGCGCCAGACCGACGAGCAGGGGCGGCTGCACTGCGAGGCCAACTACGCGGTGTTCCGCACCAAGCTCGACGGCCCCAGCACGGTGTTCAACGTTGGCCGTTACCTCGACATCGTGACGAAGACGCCGGACGGCCTGAAGTTCGCCCAGCGTCTGTGCATCTACGACAGCGAGATGATCCCCAATTCCATCATTTACCCGATTTGATCAGGACAGCACTCATGAGCAACTGGACCGACGTGGCCGCCGAGGCCGATCTGTTCGAAGGCGCGGGCATCCCGGTCGCACCTGCTGGGCACGATATCGCGCTGTACCTGCAGGACGGGCAGGTGTTTGCCACCGACAACCTCTGCACGCACGGCCACGCCAAGCTGTGCGATGGTTTTCTGGAGGGGTTCGAGATCGAATGCCCTTTTCATCAAGGCCGCTTCGACATTCGCTCCGGCGCAGCGACGTTGGCACCCTGCACGGAACCGATCAGGAGCTGGCCGGTGAAGGTCGAGGGTGGCCGGGTCTGGCTGGACTTGGCTTAGTTGTGATGTCTCAATAGGTTGTTCACCCGGAAGGGTCTGGGAGACTGGAGTTACGACGCTTCAGAACTCTCAGAGGAATCCCCCCGGATGAACA
>NZ_BSPB01000055.1:0-23513 GCF_030160815.1 Hydrogenophaga electricum
ACGGCCCGCCCCACCGGCCCGCAAGCCGGAGCCGGCCGTGCCGGCTGCAGCACGGTCCGCACCGGCACCCAAGCCAGCCCCGGCGCCAGCGCCCGTGGCCGCCAGCCCGTCCGACGAGGGCGACTGGGAAAGTTTTTGACGGCGTAACGCCCACCTGAAAGGACACGGATCATGGGACTGCAAGCCCTCATGCGGCATTTCTCCATTCGCCTGCGGATGCTGGGCGCGATCGGCGTCGTCATCGGCTTGCTGGTCATGCTGGGCGGTTCGGGCCTCTGGGGCATGCAACGCCTGCAGCAGATCAACCACCACTTTGCCGAGCATGCGTTCGCGGAAACGGTGGCCCTGTCCAAGCTGCGTCTGGCGCTGGCGGACCTGAGCCGCCATGAAAAGGACATGGTGATCCAGTACGAATCGCCGGAACAGCTGTCGCTGGCGCACATGCAGTGGGAAAAGACCCGCGGCGTGATCCAGGGCCTGATCAACGAGATGTTGCAGGGCGACGAGGACGAGGACAACGTGGTGCTTCGGGCCATGGTGGCCAAACTGGGTGACTATGCGGCCGCGGCCGAGCCGGTGGTGGCCAACATCAAGAACGGTGGCTACGACAGCGCCACGGTCGCCAACCGGATGCTGGGCAAGGCCCATGAGCGCTTCGACAGTCTGTGGAACGACCTGAACCAGATCGAGCGCATCATCGGTGGCGAGGCCGATCGGCTGCAGCAGGCCGGGGCGGACACCACGCAGCAGACCATGATCTGGTTCGGGCTGGCCGTGGGCATCGCGATGCTGATTGTGGTGCCCACCACGCTGGCGAACATGCAGAGCATCTGCCGTCCGCTGGACCGTGCGAAGGACGTGGCCGCCGCCATCACGCAGGGCGACCTCACGCAGGACATCACGCCCGAGGGCAAGGACGAAGTGACCGAGCTGACCACGGCGCTGGCTGGCATGCAGGCTTCGCTGGCCCGCATCGTGGGCGAGGTGCGCCGCAGCAGCGACGGCATCAGCACGGCCAGCATCGAGATCGCGTCGGGCAACCAGGACCTGTCCACGCGCACGGAGCACACCGCCAGCAACCTGCAGCAGACCGCCAGCAGCATCGAGCAGATCAATGGCGCGGTGCGCCAGAGTGCCGAAGCGGCGCGGCAGGCCAGCACCATGGCTCAGACCAACGCCGAGGTGGCGGCGCGCGGAGGCCAGGTGGTGTCGCAGGTGGTCTCGACGATGGAAGCGATCAACCACAGCAGCAAGAAGATCAGCGACATCATCGGCGTGATCGACGGCATTGCGTTCCAGACCAACATCCTGGCGCTGAACGCGGCGGTGGAAGCGGCGCGAGCGGGCGAGCAGGGCCGGGGCTTTGCGGTGGTGGCTGGCGAGGTGCGCAACCTGGCGCAGCGCAGTGCCGAAGCGGCCAAGGAAATCAAGGGCCTGATCGGCGCCAGCGTCGAAAACGTCGAAGCCGGCAGCCGGCTGGTGAGCGAAGCGGGCAACACCATTGGCGAAATCGTGGCCAACGCCGACAAGGTGGCGGCGTTCATCAACGACGTCACCACCGCGGCCAGCGAGCAGTCCCAGGGCATGGGCCAGGTGAACAGCGCCGTGGCCCAGCTGGACCAGATGACGCAGCAGAACGCGGCGCTGGTGGAAGAGAGCGCGGCGGCGGCGGAAAGCCTGCGCGACCAGGCGCAGCGGCTGGCCCAGGTGGTGCACGTCTTCCGGCTGAGCGCCTGAAGCCGGGGCGTGCAGCCCCAGGCCAGGCTGCCTATACTGGCAGGATCGTGTCCGTCAAGGTCTGCCCGCCATGAATGCCCGCCTGCCCCAGCCATTGCCGCTCGAACCCGGTGCCCTGCAAGCGCACGTTGACAGCGCCTGGCGCGAGCACATCGTCCCGGCGCTGAAGCGCTACATCGAGGTGCCGGCCAAGTCGCCCGCGTTCGACGCCGACTGGGCCGCGCACGGCCTGCTCGAACGGGTGCTGCAGTCGGCCGCCGACTGGGTGCGGGCTCAGCAGGTGCCAGGCCTGACGCTGGAGATCGTGCGCCTGAACGATGCCCAGGGGCGCCCGCGCACGCCGGTGCTGTTCTTTGAAGTGCCGGCCAGCGCGGGGCGCGATGGCACGCCGGCCCCGGCTTCCGGCCAGACCGTGCTGATGTACGGTCACCTGGACAAACAACCCGAGTTCACCGGCTGGCGCAGCGACCTCGGCCCGTGGACGCCCAAGATCGACGACGGCAAGCTCTACGGGCGTGGCGGTGCCGATGACGGCTACGCGGTCTACGCCAGCATCGCCGCCGTGCAGGCGCTCAAAGCGCAGGGCGTGGCGCACCCGCGCATCGTGGGCCTGATCGAGACCTGCGAAGAAAGCGGTTCGGGCGACCTGCTGCCCTACATCGACGCCCTGAAGTCGCGCCTGGGCGATGTCGGCCTGGTGATCTGCCTCGACAGCGGCGCCGGCAACTACGACCAGCTCTGGCTCACCACCAGCCTGCGCGGCATGGCCAGTGGCGTGCTCAAGGTCGAGATCCTCACCGAAGGCATTCACTCGGGCGACGCTTCGGGCCTGGTGCCGTCGAGCTTCCGCATCATGCGGCAGGTGCTCGACCGCCTGGAAGACAGCGCCACCGGCCGGCTGTTGCCGGCCAGCTTCCATTGCGAGGTGCCGGCCGAGCGCATCGCGCAGGCCCAGGCCACCGCAGCCATCCTGGGCGACGAGATCTACAAGCGCTTTCCCTGGGCGCACCACGATTGCGGCGGCAGCACGCTGTTTGCGCTGCCCACCACCACCGATCCGGTCGAAGCCCTGCTCAACCGCACCTGGCGGCCCACGCTCAGCGTGACCGGTGCCGAAGGTTTTCCAGCGATGAAAGATGCCGGCAATGTGCTGCGGCCCTACACCGCGTTCAAGCTCAGCCTGCGCCTGCCACCGCTGGTGGACGCGGCCCAGGCGGTGCAGCAGCTCAAGACGCTGCTCGAAGACAACGCGCCCTACCAGGCCAGAGTCACCTTCGAGGGCGAAGGCGCGGCCAGTGGCTGGAACGCACCCGCCACCACCGCCTGGTTCGATCAGGCGCTGCAGGACGCTTCGCAGGCGCATTTCGGCGCCGCCTGCGGCAACATAGGCCAGGGCGGCACGATTCCGCTGATGAACCTGCTCAGCCAGGGCTTTCCGAGCGCGCAGATGATGGTGTGCGGCGTGCTCGGCCCCAAGAGCAATGCGCACGGCCCGAACGAGTTCCTGCACCTGGACTACGCACGCCGCCTGACGGCGTCGGTGGCGCAGGTCATCGCGCGCATGCCCTGACCCAGCCCATGAGCGACACGACCCAGGCCCCTTTCACCCTGCGCGATGGCCTGAACATCGCGCTGTTCGACTGGCCGCTGCCCCCGCGCCAGCGGCCCCGGGCGGTGGTGCTGATCGTGCACGGGCTGGGCGAACACGCCTGGCGGTACGACCCGCTGGCGACGCGGCTGAATGAATGGGGGTATGCGGTGCGCGCCTACGACCAGCGCGGCCATGGCGAATCGGGTGGGCGCCAAGGCACCCTGCCCTATGACGACGCGCTGCTGGAGGACCTGGCCGAGGTGATCGACGACACCCGGCACCACATCGCCCAGCCGTGGTCCTGCCCGCTGATCCTGCTGGGGCACAGCATGGGCGGGCTGGTGTGCGCCAGCTTCGTGCAGCGCGGCCTGGCCCCGGTCGATGCGCTGGTGCTGTCCTCACCGGCGCTGGACGCGGGTCTGAGCGGCCTGCAAAAGCGGCTGATTCCTTTGCTGTGCCGGTGGGCGCCGAATCTGGCCGTGCGCAATGGGCTGGATGCCACCCGCATTTCGCACGATCCGGCGGTGGTGGCCGCCTATGCACAGGATCGCCTGGTGCATGACCGCATTTCGCCCCGCCTGGCCCGTTTCATCGCCACCAACGGTCCCCGGGTGGTGGCAGCGGCACCGCGCTGGAGCGTGCCCACCTTGTTGCTCTACGCCGGCGATGACCATCTGGTGCGGGCCGACGGCAGCCGCGCATTTGCCGCGATGGCGCCGCGCGAAAAGGTGTCGAGCCACTGCTTCGACACCTTCTATCACGAGATCTTCAACGAGCCCGATCCCTCGCCGGTGTACGCCCGGCTGAGGCCCTGGCTCGACGCCCAGGCCCAGACCTGAGCCGGGGCCGATCGCCTCAGCGGCGCAGCAGACCGCCCAGGGCACCGGCCAGCGCGCCCAGGTCGGGCCCCTGGCCACCGGCGCCCCCGCCCAGCAGGGCCCCCAGATCGTTCAGCGCGTTGTCGGCAGGCACTTGGCCCTTGGGGGTCAGTTGGTCGATCAGCCCGGGCAGGATCTGCGCCAACGTGCCGGCCGCCTGCTGCGAGTTGCCGCCGAACTGGCGGGCCACCTGGCCCAGCAGGTCAGGTCCCAGGGCGCTGCCGAGCGCATCGGCGGACACCGGCTGGTTGGCGCCGTGGCCGATCCACGACTGCACCACGTCGGCCAGTCCGCCCTGCTGCAGCTTGGCCAGCAGGCCCGAGAGGCCCCCGGCCTGGTTGATGAGGGTGGTGGCCAGGCCGATCAGCGCTGCGGCGTCGAGGCCGCCAGGGGCGGAGCCGGTCTTGCCGTTGTTGCCACCCAGGGCGGCGTTGGCGGCGGCGCCCACCAGTGAATCCAGAAGTCCCATGTCGTGCTCCCATGCGAAACCCCGGGGCATCCGGGGCGGGGGTCGAGAAACCGCAGCGGGGCTGCGGCGCGTTCAGGCCGGATTGTGGGACCGGCGCTGCCGCCCCGCAAGCCACAGCAGGGCCGCTCCGGTGAGGCCCACGGGCACCAGGGAACCGAGGTTCAACCAGGTCCAGCCCTGGGTGGTGACGAGGGCGCCGGAGGCGAACGAGGTCACCGCCATGACCGCAAAAACGAAGAAGTTGATGGCGGCCTGTGCGCGGTCTTTTTCCTCAGGTGTGTAGGCCTGCAGCGACAGCGTGGTGCTGCCGGTGAAGAGGAAATTCCAGCCCACGCCCAGCAGGAAGAGCGCGACCAGGAACTGGTGCAGGTCCACACCGGAGAGTGCGATCCCGATGCAGGCCAGGTTCAGAACGACGCCCACGCCCATGATGGTCAGCACGCCGAAGCGCTTGATCAGGTGCCCGGTGAAGAACCCGGGGGCAAACATGCCGATCACATGCCATTCCAGCACCAGGGCCGCATCGTCGAACCCGAAGCCGCAGACATCCATGGCCAGCGGCGTGGCCGCCATCAACAGGTTCATGACCCCATAACCGAGCGCGGCGCTGGCGGTGGCCACGATGAAAACGGGTTGCCGCATGATCGCTTTCAAGGGCCGGCCGACCGGGGCGTGTGCCCGCTTCGGCGGCAGGGGCGGAAAGCGCAGGAAAGCCATCACCAGCATCGAAACCAGGGCCACCACCGTCAGTGCCAGGTAGGCGCCCGCGAACGGCACCTCGAACAGGTTGCGGGTGCGCGCCGCCAGGTTCGGGCCGAGCACGGCGCCGACCAGGCCGCCGGCCAGCACCAGCGACACCGCCTTTTCCCGGAAGGCCGGCGCGGCGAGTTCGGCTGCGGCAAAGCGGTAGAGCTGGCCGTTCGCGCTGTAGTAGCCCGCGATGACGGTGGCCGTCACGAGCAGCCAGAAGTTCTTGTCGAAAGCGGCCCAGGCGCACAGCAGGGCAGACCCGAGCGCGACCAGCAGCCCGATCTGGAACGAACCCTTGCGCCCGAAGAGCGATTGCGTGCGGGCCACCAGGGGCGTCGACAGCGCACCCCCGACCACATAGCCCATCACCGGCAGCGTGGCCATCCAGCCCTGTGGCGCCAGCGAAAAGCCCACCAGGCCGTTGATGGCGATGAAGACCACGTTGTTGGTCAGAAACAGGCCTTGTGCGGCGGCCAGCAGCCAGAGGTTCCGATTCATAAGTCGGCGTTTATACAGCGGCGGACCGACGGACGCCATTGGTGTCCTGTCGCGCCTGTGGGCCTTGGGGCGGTCTCTTCGGTGTTGGCGAGAGGACGCTGTTCGTGCAGGCCGATGCGGTGGATGCCGCCAGTGGCCTGCCGGCGGGGACCTGGATCAGAGCACCGCGCGGGCCAGGGCCGCCAGCGCGGCGGTTTCGGCCCGCAGCACGCGCGGCCCGAGCGTGACG
The DNA here is from genome assembly GCF_030160815.1 of Hydrogenophaga electricum. NCBI lineage: Bacteria > Pseudomonadati > Pseudomonadota > Betaproteobacteria > Burkholderiales > Comamonadaceae > Hydrogenophaga > Hydrogenophaga electricum. The sequence goes on from NZ_BSPB01000055.1 coordinate 6,153, forward strand.
GGCACGAAGCCTGCGCTGCGGGCCTGGGCGTCTTCCTGGGGCGACAGGCCGCCTTCGGGGCCGCTGAGGAACCACAGCGCCGCATCGGGTGGTAGCGGTGCGAGCAACTGGCCCAGCGGTTGCGAGCCCTCGGCCAGCGACAGCACGCAGCGCTGGCCCTGGAAGGCGGCGGTGGAGCCGACCCAGCGGGCAAAGTCCTGCACCGGGGCCACGTCCGGCACCCGGTTGCCGCCGCACTGTTCGCAGGCCGCGGCCGCGACCGATTGCCAGTGCGCCTGTTTTTTGACGGCCCGGTCGCCGCTGAGGCGCAGCACGCTGTGGGCCGTGTGCAGGGGCTGCAGGCCGGCGACGCCGAGTTCGGCGGCTTTTTCCACCAGCCAGTCCATGCGCTCGTTGGCCGGCATGCCCAGGGCCAGGTGCACGCGGCGCCCGACTTCGCGCTCGGCGTCATCAAAGGTGTCAACCCGCACCGCGACATCGCTGCGGCCCATGCGCAGGACGGTGGCGTGCCATTGCCCGCCTTCGCCGTTGAACAGCGTGATCGCGTCGCCCGGCTGCAGGCGCAGCACCTGCACATGGCGCGCGGCCGCTGCGGGGAGGTCCAGCTCGGCGCCGGCGTGCAGCGGGACGGGGCAGTGAAAGCGGGGCATGGCGGCCAGCCGGGTCAGACGCGGCCGAAAGCGAAGCCGCTGGCGGCCTGCAGGCCTTCCACCTCGTCGATCAGGCGCAGCAGCGGCGCCAGTTCGCGGTAGCGGTGCGCGGTGGCGCGGATGTAGGCAATGAAGCGCGGCGCGTCGGCCAGGTATTTGGGCTTGCCGTCGCGAAGGGTCAGGCGGGCGAAGATGCCGGCCACCTTCAGGTGGCGCTGCAGCCCCATCCATTCGACGGCGCGGTAGAAGGCGCCGAAATCGCTGTGCCAGTCCTCGAAATCCATCAGGCCGGCCTTGCGGGCCTTTTCCCAGTAGCGCACGGTGATGTCGATGACAAAATCTTCCTCCCAGGTCAGGAAGGCGTCGCGCATCAGGCTGGCGATGTCGTAGGTGATGGGGCCGTGCACCGCGTCCTGGAAGTCCAGCACACCCAGCTGCTGTGCGGGCGTGGCGCCCGGCTGCGGCGGGATCATGAGGTTGCGCGGCATGAAATCGCGGTGCACGTGCACGGTGGGTGCGGCCAGGCAGCGTGCCACGATGGTGTCGAAGGTCTTCTGCAGGGTGGCGGCTACGGCGCCCTCGACCTTGACCTGCCGGTGTTGCGCCAGGTACCAGTCGGGGAAGAGCTGCAGCTCGCGGCGCAGCAGGGCGTCGTCATAGGGCGGCAGTTCGCCCGGTTTCGAGGCGAGCTGCCAGGCCAGCAGCGCGTCCACCGCCTGCAGATAGCGGGCCTGGTTGGCGGACGGGTTCCCGGCATCGATCCGGGCCATCAGGGTGTCGGGGCCCAGGTCGCTGAGCAGCAGGAAGCCTTGTGCCTCGTCCCAGGCCAGGATCTCGGGCACCAGCAGGCCGGCGGTCTTCATCAGGCCCGCCACCTGGACGAAAGGCTGGCAGTTCTCCCGTTCGGGCGGCGCGTCCATGACGATGCGGCTGCCGCCGTCGGCGGTGTCGAGGCGCAGGTAGCGGCGAAAGCTCGCATCTGCCGAAGCCAGCCGCAGGGAGGCCGGGTCCAGCCCCTGGGTCGCGCTCAAGGGGGTGAGCCAGTGCCGGAAGGCGGCCTCGCGCTGCGGATCGGTCCAGGTGACGGCCAGAGTGGGGTCGGAATGGGAGGGGGTCATCGGTCGAGGACGCCGGTCGGCCCGGGGGGCGGCTGGCATGGAATAATTGGCGCGATTCTACAAATCGGCCCCCCGGCGAAGAGGCCGGCCGCATGTTGCTCCAGGGGCGTCCCGAAATCGGGTCGACGGAGCGTGTTTCACCAGTCATCCGGGTTGCTCGTCTTGCCACACCACGCCTCGCTTCCTGTTTCGCGCCAAGCGCTCCGCGCCCGGGCTTCCCGGCTCCGCCGCGCCGACGTCCTGGCTGTGCCCGAGCCCACCCGCCTGGTCCGGGCGATGCAGGGGGTCATGGCCTGCCTGGCCATCGGCACGTTGCCAGCGGCCTGGGCCCAGACCGCCGCCGAAGAGAGTCCGCTGCCGTTGCGGGTTGGCACCTCGCTGCTGGAACAGCTGCCGCAGGACGTGCGCAAACAGACGCCAACCTTTGTGTTCGGCGAGCAGATCGAAGGCAAGACCGACGGGGTGACCGTGATCGAAGGCGAGGCCGAGCTGCGCCGCCACGATGCCGTCATCCGGGGTGACCGGATCGAATACGACAACGCCTCCGGTGAAACCAAGGCCCAGGGTCGGGTGCTCGTGAACAAGCAGGGCGACCGCTTTCAGGGCCCTGAGCTGCAATACAACACCAACACCGAAAAGGGGCATTTCCAGGAGCCGACCTACGAGTTGTTGCGCAACGATGCCCGGGGTGACGCCAGTCGCGTGGAGTTTCTCGGCGACGGCAAGGCCGAGGTGTACAACGGCCGCTATTCGACCTGCCCGCGTCCGCCGGGCGCCACCTGGAACCCGGACTGGCTGCTGCGGGCCGAGCGCATCGAACTGGATAACGTCGAGGAAGTCGGCGCGGCCCACAGCGGTGTGCTGGAGTTCAAGGGCGTGCCGTTCCTGGCCATGCCCTACCTGACCTTTCCGCTGTCCGACAAGCGCAAGTCGGGCGTGCTGCCGCCCAGCGTGAGCGTGGATTCCGTGAGCGGCTTTTCCGTCACGGCGCCCTACTACCTCAACCTCGCGCCGAATTACGACCTCACGCTGGAGCCGACCTACATGGCCAAGCGCGGGGTCGATCTGACGGGTGAGTTCCGCTACCTGCAGCCGAACTACCTCGGGCAGGTGCGGGCGTCCTACATGCCCTCGGACTCGCTGCGCGACATGGACCGCTGGGCCTATTCCTGGCAGCACAGCCAGAACGTGGGCCAGATCACCGGCTCGGATTCGCTGCGCGTGGGGGTCAACCTCAACCGCGTGGGCGACGACAACTACTGGAGCGATTTCCCGCGCGCGCTGCGCTCGCTCACTTCGCGCCTGCTGCGCAACGACGCGGTGGCGGTGTGGCGCCAGGGGCCCTGGGTGGCCAACGTCGGGGCCTACACCTACCAGACCCTGCAGCTCGACGATTCGCCGATCACGCCACCCTATGACCAGTTGCCGTCGACGACGCTGACCTACAGCCAGCAGGACCGCTCCCTGCTGGGCATGCCGGGCTGGGATTTCACCGTGCAGACCAATGTCACCCGGTTCCGGCGCGCGAACTTCGTGCCAACCGAAGGCATCCAGGGCAACGGTGAGCGCGCCTTTGTCATGGCCGAGGCGACCCGCCGCTGGGAAGCGCCCGGCTGGTATGTGCAGCCCAAGCTGCGCGTGCACAGCGCGCAGTACCGCATGGACGACGTGCTGCTGGGCAGCAGTCGCAGCGCTTCGCGCACCCTGCCGACCCTCAGCGTGGACAGCGGCATGGTGTTCGAACGCCAGGCCGCGTACTTTGGTCGCAACTACCTGCAGACGCTGGAGCCCCGGCTGTTTGCGACCTGGACGCCTTATCGCGACCAGAGCTATCTGCCCAACTTCGACTCGGCCTCGCGCAGCTTCAACTGGGCGGCCATGTTCACGGAAAACGCCTTCGGCGGCAACGACCGCATCAGCGACACCCGCGCGCTCACGCTGGGCCTGAGTTCGCGCCTGATCGACCCCGAATCCGGGGCGGAAATCGTGCGCCTGGGCTGGGCCCAGCGCGCGCTGCTCAAGGACCAACTGGTGACCCTGCCGGGGGGCTCGGCGGTCACGGAGCGGCTCAGCGACATGCTGCTGACGGCCCGCGTGCAGTGGGACCCGCTGTGGGCGCTGGATTCGACCGTGCAATACAACCCCAAGAGCCGCGAATCGGCGCGCTCGACCATCGGCGTGCGCTACACGCCAGGGCCTTACAAGGTGTTCAGCGCGGCCTACCGGGTGCAGCGCGAGCGCAGCAAACAGCTGGACATCGGCTGGCAATGGCCCCTGTCCGAACTCTGGGGTGAGGCCGGCAAGCCGGTGCCCAATGGCGCACTTGGCCCTGGCCAGTGGTACGCCGTGGGACGCCTGAACTACAGCGTGATGGAGCGCAAGCCCGTGGACGTGGTGGCCGGTTTCGAATACGACGCAGGATGCTGGGTCGGCCGGGTGGTGCTCGAGCGCCTGCAGCTCAACACCACCAGCGCCAACCAGCGTGTGCTGTTCCAGCTCGAATTCTCCGGCTTCTCGCGCCTGGGCGGCAGTTCGCTCGAAGCGCTCAAGTCGCATATTCCCAAGTACCAGTATCTGCGGCAGGAAACGTTGCCGGCGAGCCGCTTCGAGCAATATGACTGATCTTTTCCCGTCCTCTTTTTTCAAGGGCCAGCCCCTCCGGTTCGCCGCGGTGCTGATGGCCTGCGGCCTGTCGGTGGCTTCCGCGCAAGGCCTGCGCCCTGCCGCCGCCGGGTCGGCCTGGGGCCTGCCGGCAGCGGCACCCGCCGCCTCGCGGACTGCGGATTACATCGTCGCGCTGGTCAACGGTGAACCGATCACCAACCACGACGTGCGCCAGCGCCTGCTGCGCGTCGAGCAGCAGCTCGCGCGCCAGGGCGCCAACGTGCCCAACCGCAGCCAGTTGCTGCCCGAGGTCGTGGACATGCTCATCAACGAGCGTGCCCTGGTGCAGTCGGCGACCGAAGCCGGTATCCGCGTCGACGACGCCAGCCTCAACCAGGCCGAGCTGAGCGTGGCGGCCCAGAACCAGCTGACCATCGAAGGCCTGCGCCAGCGGCTGACGGCCGAGGGGCTGGATGCGGGCCAGTTCCGGCGCGAACTGCGTGATCAGATCCTGCTGCAGCGAGCGCGCGAGCGCGAGGTCGAACAGCGTGTGAAGATCACCGACGCCGATATCGACGCTTTTCTGCGCGAGCAGCGCACGCAGGCTGGGGCAGCGGCGGCCGGTCTGGACCTGAGCCATGTGCTGGTGCTTGTGCCGGAAAACGCCAGCGAAGCGCTGGTGCGCGAGCGGCAGGCCCGGGCCCAGCAGGTGGCCGACCGGGCCCGGGCGCCCGGGGCCAACTTTGCGGCCCTGGCACGCGAATTCTCCGACGCGCCCGAGGGGGCCAGTGGAGGGGGCTTCGGCATGCGGCCTGCCGACCGCCTGCCCGAGCTGTTCGTCCAGGCGGTGCGCGATCTGCCAGTGGGCGGTGTGGCCGGGCCGATCCGCAGCCCTGCGGGTTTTCACGTGCTGCGCCTGAACGAACGGCAGCAAGCCGGTGCTCCCGCCCTGAGTGAGGTGCAGACGCACGCCCGCCACATCCTGCTGCGCACGGGTCCGCAGATGAGCCAGGCCCAGGCCGTGGCGCAACTGGCGCGCTGGCGCGAGGAGATTTCGGCGGGGCAGGCCAACTTCGAGACGCTGGCGCGAGAGCACAGCCAGGATGGCTCGGCCAGCAATGGCGGCGACCTCGGCTGGGTCGGACCCGGCCAGTTCGTGCCCGAGTTCGAGTCGGTGATGGACGCGCTCCAGCCCGGCCAGCTCTCGCAGCCGGTGGTCAGCCGTTTCGGGGTCCATCTGATCCGCGTCGACGAGCGCCGCGAGCGCACGCTCAGCGACCGCGAACAGCGTGAGCTGGCCCGCGACGTCCTGCGCGATCGCCGCGCCGAGGAGGCGCTGCGGGTGTGGATGCAGGACGTGCGGCAACGCGCCTTCGTCGAACAGCGCGACGATCCGCGGCCCTGAGGGCGGCCTCGACCGCCTGACCCATGAAGCACATTCCCCGCAAGCGGTTCGGCCAGCATTTCCTGGCCGATGCTGGCGTCATTGACAGCATCGTGCGCGCCATCGACCCCCACGCCGGGGAGCCGATGGTCGAAATCGGCCCTGGCCTGACCGCGCTGACCCAGCCGCTGGTGGAGCGCCTGGGTCGGCTCACCGTCATCGAGATCGATCAGGACCTCATTCCCCGGCTGCGCGCACATCCGCAACTGGATGTGGTGGCGTCGGACGTGCTCAAGGTCGATTTCACGGCGCTGTCGCAGCGCCTGTGTGGGGTCTTGCCTGAGGGGGGATCAACGGCTCCCCGGATGCGCGTGGTGGGCAACCTGCCCTACAACATCTCCAGTCCCATCCTTTTTCACCTGCTCGACCACGTGGCGGTGATCCGCGACCAGCACTTCATGCTGCAGAAGGAAGTGATCGACCGCATGGTGGCTGCACCGGCGACGGCCGATTACGGTCGCCTGTCCGTGATGCTGCAGTGGCGCTATGCCATGGAGAACGTGCTGTTCGTGCCGCCTGAGTGTTTCGATCCGCCGCCCAAGGTGGACAGTGCCGTGGTGCGCATGGTGCCGCTGGCGGCACCGCCGGCGATCGATTTCCGCACCTACGGCGAGTTGGTGCAGACGGCGTTCAGCCAGCGGCGCAAGATTCTGCGCAACACGCTGGGGCGCTGGCTGGAGCAGCGGGGATTTGGCGGCCAGTTTGATCTGCAGCGGCGTGCCGAAGAGGTGCCGGTGGCCGAATACGTGGCACTGGCGCAGGCGCTGCAGGCATAAAAAAACCGCTGCGTCGGCAGCGGCTTTTTGGGGCAGTGGGCAGAGACGCCCGCCGCCCAGACGCCGATCAGGCGGCGGCCATCCAGTAACCGGCGTTGAACGGGCTGCTCATGCGCAGCGCCATGGGGCTGACGTCCACGATCTTGTCGGTCGGCATGGGCTCTTCACCCTCGCCTTCCGCCGACTCTTCACCCCGGGGCGAACGCGCGACCGAGAACGAATAGAAGCAGCGGAACGGGATCTTGCGGTCGGACCAGTAGTCGGCCACATCGCGGAAGATGTCGAGCAGCTGTTCGCGCGCTTCCTTGTCGAACTTGCTGTTGGCCGGAATGTGCTCCAGCACGACGATGAAGCCGGTCTGCGGGCCCGATTTGTGGACCAGATCGGTCATGCAGTCGTAGAGCGCATCGAAGTTCTTGCCGAAATGCGGCGGCAGGGTGTACTGCGAGGCGATGAGTTCCAGCACGTCCTGTTTGCTCTGGGCCTTGGCCAGGTTGGCGTAGAGGAAGTGGTGACCCAGTTGCTCGGCGCAAGCCTGCAGGTCTTTGACGCTGTAGGCGCGAATCGACTGCACGATGTTGCTGCGTACGTTACGAAGTGGCGTGTCCATCTCCGCGGTTCTTTCCAAGTTCAAGGTTGAGAAGCTGTGCTCTGGATGGGATCACTGCACGATCAGCCGAAAGCTGCTGTAGTGGTCCTCGGTGTAATAGCAGGCGTCAGGGGTGCGGGGTTTCTGGCCGCCGCAAACGATGCGGCGGGCGCCTCGATGGCTCAGGCCCGGCGTGGGGACGGTGTATTCCCGGTAATAGCCGCGTCGGGCACCGGGCAAAAGCCGCTCTCGGTTACCGAACACCGTGCCATCCTTTTCGTACCGGAAAGGGCCGCCCTGGCGAATCTGTTCCATCACTTCACGCCCCTGGGGGGGCAATCGGGTGAGCGAGACGGAAGCGACCGCCGATCCGGGCAGGGTGAGCGCCTCAGGCGATCGTGCTTGCACCAACAGGGTGCCCAGCGTGGCCGCCAACGCCAAGGCGACCGTCCAGATCTTGCCCTGACCACTCCCCCAGAAACCCGACCGAGCCCGCTTCAGACCCATGAAAACCCAGCTCCTGATGCAATCAACCCGCCTCCGGCACGGGGGTTCAAATCCATGACCACCGGTGCTCAAGGGGCGGGTTAACCCTGTCTTTCAAGGCGATGAGTGTGCCCTAATCGCCACAAAAAAGCAAGCGAATGCTGAATAAACAGGCAGGGTTGATGGCGGTGAAATGTGAGATAAGTCAGTGCTTGCTCTTGTGAATCGCCTTAATGGCTCACGTTGGCTTCAGCGACTGTCAGGGCTGTCATGTTGACGATGCGACGTACCGTGGTGCTGGCGGTCAGGATGTGGGCGGGTTTGCCCACGCCCAGCAGCACCGGGCCGATGGCGATATTGCCGCCCGCTGCCGTCTTGAGCAGGTTGTAAGCAATGTTCGCGGCGTCGATGTTGGGGCAGACCAGCAGGTTGGCGTCGCCCTTGAGCGTGGTGCGCGGCATGAGCGAAAGCCGTGCATCGGCATCCAGCGCCACGTCGCCGTGCATCTCGCCGTCGACTTCCAGCCAGGGGGCGTTCTTCTGCAGGATGGCGAGCGTCTCGCGCATCTTGATGGCGCTGGGCTGGTTGGACGAGCCGAAGTTCGAGTGCGAAAGCAGCGCAGCCCGCGGCGTGATGCCGAAGCGCATCATCTTGCGCGCGGCCATCTGGGTGATTTCGGCCAGTTGTTCGGCGGTCGGGTCGTAGTTGACGTGGGTGTCGACCAGGAAGACCTGTCGCCCGGGCAGCATCAGCGCGTTCATGGCCGCGTAGCAGGTGGCGTTGGGGCGTTTGCCAATGACCTGGTCGAGGTAGTCCAGGTGCATGGCGGTGTTGCCCCAGGTGCCGCAGATCAGACCGTCGACGTCGCCGCGGCGCAGCAGCATGGAACTGATCAGCGTCAGGCGCCGGCGCATCTCGATCTTGGCCATGTGGGCGGTGATGCCGCGCCGCTCCATCAGCTGGTGGTAGGTCTGCCAGAGTTCGCGGTAGCGGTGGTCCTGTTCGACGTTGACCACGTCGTAATCCACGTCCTGCTTGAGGCGCAGGCCGAATTTTTCGATGCGCTGGGCGATGATGGCAGGGCGGCCGATCAGGGTGGGGCGGGCCAGGCCTTCGTCCACGACGATCTGGCAGGCGCGCAGCACGCGCTCTTCTTCGCCTTCGGCGTAGGCCACGCGCTTTTTCGCCGCGGTCTTGGCTGCGGCGTAAATGGGCTTCATCACGGTGCCCGAGGCCAGCACGAAGTTCTGCAGCTTCTCGCGGTAGGCGTCCAGATCGGCCACCGGCCGTTGTGCCACGCCGCTGTCGGCAGCGGCCTGGGCCACGGCGGGGGCGATCTTCATCATCAGGCGCGGATCGAACGGCTTGGGGATGAGGTATTCGGGGCCGAAGGCCAGCTTCTCACCCGCGTAGGCTGCAGCGACGACCTCGTTCTGTTCGGCCTGGGCCAGCTCGGCGATGGCGTGTACCGCGGCGATCTCCATCTCGTCGGTGATGGTGGAGGCGCCGGCGTCCAGCGCACCGCGGAAGATGTAGGGGAAACACAGGACGTTGTTGACCTGGTTGGGGTAGTCCGAGCGGCCGGTGGCGATGACCGCGTCGTCGCGCACCGCCTTCACGTCCTCGGGCGTGATCTCGGGGTTGGGGTTGGCCAGCGCCATGATGACCGGGCGTGCCGCCATCTTGGCCACCATCTCCTTCTTGAGCACGCCACCGGCGGACAGGCCCAGGAAGATGTCGGCGCCTTCGATGGCTTCCGAGAGGGTGCGCTGATCCGTCTTCTGGGCGAACTGGATCTTGTCCTCGTCCATCAGTTCGGTGCGCCCTTCATAGACCACGCCGGCCAGATCGGTGACCCAGATGTTTTCGCGCGGCAGGCCCAGTTTGAGCAGCAGGTTCAGGCAGGCCAGCGCCGCCGCGCCCGCGCCCGAGGCGACCAGCTTGACGTTCTTGATGTCCTTGCCCACGACCTTGAGGCCGTTGATGATGGCCGAGCCCACGCAGATGGCGGTGCCATGCTGGTCGTCGTGGAAAACGGGGATCTTCATGCGCTTGCGCAGCTCTCGCTCGACGTAGAAGCAGTCCGGGGCCTTGATGTCTTCGAGGTTGATGCCGCCGAAAGTGGGTTCGAGCGCGGCGATGATCTCCACCAGCTTCTGCGGGTCCTTCTCGTTGATCTCGATGTCGAACACGTCGATGCCCGAGAACTTCTTGAACAGCACGCCCTTGCCTTCCATCACCGGCTTGGACGCCAGGGGGCCGATGTCGCCCAGGCCCAGCACGGCGGTGCCGTTGGTGATCACGGCCACCAGGTTGCCGCGGCTGGTGTACTTGAAAGCGTTGACCGGGTCGGCCACGATTTCCTCGCAGGGCGCGGCGACACCGGGAGAGTAGGCCAGTGCCAGATCACGCTGGTTGGTCAGCTGCTTGGTGGCGGCGATGGCCACTTTGCCGGGGGTGGGCTGCTCGTGGTATTCCAGGGCGGCGCGGCGCAGTTCGGCGCGCTTGTCGGCTTGGTTCTGGGGGGTGGTCATGGTTGTCTCCCGACAGTGGTTATCCTGCAATGTGGAACCGGGTTGCGCATTCTAAAGCGCTCACCCCGAAATGCCCATAGGGGCGCCATTACGCAGACAGGTCAGTATGGCTTTGTGGCGGGGCGGCGCCAAGGGGCCTCGCACAACGACAGAGGGCGCCCGTGGGCGCCCTGTCAATGCATGGGGGAGGCGGTTCAGGCGGCCATCACCAGCGCGGGCGGGCTGCTGACCGGATCGTTGCGTTGCAGGTGGGCCGCCGGGTGGCCCGGGCGGCATTCGGACCACACCGCGCGTGCGCAGCCTTCGCACTTGCCGCACTGGGTGGCCACCCCGAGTTCCAGCTGCAGATCGTCAAAAGCCATGCCCGCGCGGGCAGCATGCGCGATGGTCTTGTCACTGACGCGATGGCAAACGCAGACGATCATGGCAGGAGGCATTCCAAGTGGGATGGTCCTGCGAATGATAATGGCTCCTATTTATTGAAGCAAATCCCCAGTACGTCCAAGGGGTATTGCCCCGGTGCGGCGGGCCGGAGCCGCTTCCGGCGGCCGCCAGGACTCTGGCGGAACGGCTTGGCGCCGCTCAGTCGGCGTCGCCCATCTGGCTTTGCAGGTAGTTGGGCAGGCCCACCTTGTCGATCAGCTCGATCTGGGTTTCCAGGAAGTCGATGTGTTCCTCGGTGTCGTCGAGGATGCCCTGCAGCAGATCGCGCGAGACGTAGTCGCGCACGCTTTCGCAGTGGGCAATGCCGTCCTTGATGGTGGCCTGTGCCGCGCGCTCCAGCGCGAGATCGCTGTTCAGGATCTCGGGCACGTCCTCACCGACATGCAGCTTGCCCAGGTCCTGCAGGTTGGGCAGGCCGTCGAGCATGAAGATGCGGTCCATGAGCTTGTCGGCGTGTTTCATTTCGCCGATGGACTCGCTGTATTCCTTCTTGGCCAGCTTGTCGAAGCCCCAGTGCTTGAGCATGCGGTAGTGCACGAAGTACTGGTTGATGGCGGTGAGCTCGTTCTTGAGCTGGGCTTGCAGATGGGCAATGGCTTGGGTGTCGCCTTTCATGGGAATCCTTCCTTGGAGATGGGGGTGTTGACGGCCGATTCTCCGTGCGATTCCCGGGGTTGCCCACCAGGGTGAAACGCCCTTGTTTGTAAATGCTAATGATTCTCATACAATGACAAAGGAATCATTCTCAGCCAGCCAGCCCCCGTTGCCGCAACGGGCCGCCTCGCCAGCGATGTTCATCACTTCACTGGTACTGGCATGGCCTCAAAAGCTCTCCGATCTTCTTCGTCCGCCCGCGCTGCTGTGCCGGCGCTGTCTCCCTTGTGTCTGGCCTGTGCGGCCGCGTTGAGCGTGCCCGGGGCGGCCTGGGCACAGGCGGCCCCGGTCACGCTCAAGGAGGTGGTGGTCAGCGGCTCGCGCAGCGAGCGGGCGCTGGACGAGGTGCCGGCCAGCGTCGACGTGCTGACCGGCGAGGACCTGGACGGCGCGCAGGTGCAGGACATCCGCGACCTGGCGCGCGAGCTGCCCAATGTGAGCGTCAAGCGCGCGGCCCAGCGCTTCAGCGGTGTGTCGCCCGGCGGGACCGGGCGCGATGGCAACGCGGGCTTCAATGTGCGGGGGCTGGAAGGCAACCGCGTGCTGCTGACCGTGGACGGTATCCGCGTGCCGCGTGAGCTCACCAGCGGCGTGTTCGGCTCGGCCTCTTTCGGGCGCGACTACTACGACCTGGGCCTGATCTCGCGCGTGGAAATTCTGCGCGGGGCCAGCTCGGCGCTGTACGGATCGGACGGTCTGGCGGGCATGGTGGCGATGTCGACCACCGAGCCGGCGGAACTGCTCAAAGCGGGCCAGACCTTCGGCGGGCGCGTGGGCCTGAAGCTGGACAGCGAAAACGACAGCCGGGGCGTCGGGCTCACCTTGGCGGGCCGGCCCAGCGACACCCTGCAGTGGCTGGGCAGCGTGCAGGTGGGGCGCAGCAGCGAACTCGACAACCAGGGCACCAACACGGCGCTGAACAGCACGCGCACGGCGCCCAATCCGCAGAAAGACGAAGACGTGTCGGTGCTGGGCAAGCTGGTGTTCACGCCCGGGGGCGGTCAGAAGCACACGATCACGCTGGAGCATGTGGACAAGTCGTCCGAGGTCGAGGCCTACACGGGCCGCACGACCTCGGCCACCTCGGGGTCGGTGCTCGACCTGGACGGCACCACCGACATGCGCCGCTCGCGCCTGAGCTGGGACGGCCGCTTCCGCATCGACAGTGCCTGGGCCGATGAGCTGCGTGCCACGGTCGGGGTGCAGGACTCGGACTCGCGCGAGGTCACGCACGAGCAGCGCACGGTATCGCCGACGCAGCGATCGCGCGACGTGACCTACAGCGAGCAGCTCTGGCAGGGCGTGCTGCAGGCCGAAAAGACCCGCGCGCTGGGCGGCGACTGGAGCCAGAAGCTGGTGTACGGTGCCGACGTGACCGTGTCGCACATGGACAACCTGGTCACCGGCACGGGCGCGCCGTCCTACGAGCGCTACCCGCTCAAACGCTTCCCGGAAACGCGCGAAACCACCACGGCGCTGTTCGTGCAGAGCGAATTCGCGACCGACCGCTGGAGCGTGATCCCGGCGCTGCGGTACGACCGCTTCGAACTCAAGCCCCGCAACGACGGCCTCTATCCGCTGGACGCGGCAAGCCTGTCCGACAGCGCTTTCTCGCCCAAGCTCGGCGTGATCTTCCGGCCGGCATCGAACTGGAGCCTGTTCGGGAATCTGGCCGCCGGGTTCCGGGCGCCGAGCCCGCTGCAACTGAACAACTATTTCGAGAACCCGTTCGGCAACTACCGCACGATCCCGAACCCCGACCTCAAGCCCGAAACCAGCCAGACGCTGGAACTGGGAACGCGGGGCTCGACCCACGGCTTCCAATGGGAAGCCGCCGTGTTCAACGGGCGCTACAAAGACTTCATCGAAGAACTGGTTGCCGTGGGCGGCAGCATGTTCACGCCCGCCGACCCGCTCACCTACCAGGCGGTCAACCGCGGGCGCGTGCGCTTGCATGGCTTTGAGCTCAAAGGCCACTATGCGCTGGGCAAGGCCACGAACCTGCGTGTGGCGTTTGGCCAGACGCAAGGCAAGGACACCGTGACCGACCGGCCTCTCAACTCGGTCAATCCGGCCAAGCTGGTCGTGGGACTGGACCACCGCCTGGGGGACTGGAAGCTTGGCGCCGCACTGACCCACGTGGCCAAGAAGTCCACGAGCGACATCGACACCAGCGGCACGCCCAACCAGTTCGCCACGCCGGCCTACACCACGCTGGACCTGAGCGCGAGCTGGCAGGTGACGCCGTCGACGCGCCTGAGCGCGGCTTTGCGCAACGTGACCGATCGCAAGTACTGGGAATGGACCAATGTGCGCGGCATCGCTGCCCATTCGCCCGTGCTCGATGCCTACACCGCACCGGGCCGCAGCCTGGCCCTGGCGCTGGTCACCGAGTTCTGACCCCCTGCCCCATCGACCTTCAGGAGCCCTTTTCATGGCCGACACCCCCGACCTGAGCGCCGTTCGCGAAGCCTGTCGCGTTTTTCCCGCGCGCTTCCAGACCCTGTACCTCGGCACCGCCGCGGCCGACGGTCAGCCGGAAGCCAGCTACGCCCCATACGTCGCCGACGGGGGCAGCTACTGGGTCTATCTGAGCGATCTGGCCCGCCACAGCGCCAACCTGCGCGCCAACGGTCGTGCCTCGGTGCTCTTCATCGAGCCGGAGGCCTCGGCCAAGCAGCTGTTTGCGCGCGAGCGGCTCACGCTGGCCTGCGCGGCGGCAGAGTGCGCGCGGGGCGCGGACCGCTTCGAGGTGGTGATGGATCTGTTCGATCGGCGGTTCGGCAAATTCATGCAGGTGATCCGCCCGCTGCAGGACTTTCGCCTGTTCGAACTGCGCCCGCAGTCGGGGTCGTACGTGGCGGGTTTTGCCAGGGCCTATGCGCTCGACGGCGTGGACCTGGGGGCCGTGCGCCACCGCAACGACCAAGGCCACCAGGCGCCCGATGCCGCGGCCGAGCGCCGCCTGAGCGAAAGCCTGCCGTCGTGACGGCCGCCGCCGGCGTTTCCAGCCTCGCCCCTTCCAGGAGTTCCCCATGACAGCGGTCCTCATCCGCGAACAGTTTGCCCAGGCGCGCCAGCGTGGTCTGCGCGCCCGCGACGCCGCCCAGGCCATTGGCCAGAGCGAAGGGGCCGTGGTGGCGGCCCATGCCGGCATGCAGGAAGGCCCGCTGCGCGCCCTGCCCTTGCTGCCGCGCTGGCTGGAGATCCTGCAGTCGCTGCAGGCCTGCGGCCCGCTCATGGCGCTGACGCGCAACGAGAGCACGGTGCACGAAAAGACCGGGGTCTACCAGCAGCTGTCGGCCAACGGCCCTGTGGGTCTGGCGCTGGGCGAGGACATCGATCTGCGGCTGTTCTTCGACCGCTGGCACGCCGGCTTCGTGGTGACCGAGGTGCCGGCCCAGGGCGAGGCGCAGGCCAGCCTGCAGTTCTACGATCCGCACGGTCAGGCCGTGCACAAGATCTACCCGCGGGCGCAGACCGAGCGCACGGCCTGGGAACAGGTGCTCCAGCGCTGGGCCGATCCCGGGCAGGCCGTGGTGTTCGAGGCCGGTGCCGCCCCGCGCACCCTGCCCGCCCCGGCCGATACCGCGGCCCGCTGCGCGACCGAATTCGCCCAGGCCTGGGCCGGCATGAGCGACACCCACCAGTTCTTCGGCCTGCTGCGACGCTTCGGCCTGGAGCGGCAACAGGCCCTGGGCCTGGTGGAAGGCCGTTTCACCCGGCGCGTGGCGACCGACGCCGTGCGCCAGCTGTTGCTGGCGGCGGCACTGGACGGCACGCCCATCATGGTGTTCGTCAGCAGCCCCGGGTGCATCCAGATCCACTCCGGGCCGGTGCAGCGCGTGGAGCCGCTGGCCATGCGTGGCCAGACCTGGCTCAACGTGCTCGATCCGGGGTTCAACCTGCACCTGCGCGAAGACCGGATCGCCAGCGCCTGGGTGGTCGAAAAACCCGGGGACTGCGGCACCGTGAGCTCGCTGGAGGTGTTCGACACCGAAGGCGCGCTCATGGCCATGTTCTTTGGTGCGCGCAAGCCCGGCCAGCCCGAACTGACGGACTGGCGCGAACTGCTGGCGCCGCTGTCTCCCCAACCGGCGGGTGCCGTGCCCGCCTGACGCCCAATTCACCATGACCTCACTCGGTACCACCCTGCGCGCGACCGAAATCAAGGCCTTCGTGCCGGCACGCGACTTCGCGCTGTCCCAACGCTTCTACGCCGACCTGGGCTTCGAGAAGCGCTCCGAAGGCGGCGGCGTGGCGTACTTCCAGGTCGATGGCTGCGCCTTCCTGCTGCAGGACTTTCACGTTCCGGCGCTGGCCGACAACCTGGTGATGCACCTGCTGGTGCCGTCGGTGGACGCCTGGTACGCCCACGTGCAGACGCAGGACCTGGCAGGTCGCTACGGGGTGCGCGTCACGCCGCTGGTGGCCCAGCCCTGGGGCATCACCGAATTCGTCGTCATCGACCCTGCCGGGGTGTGCTGGCACATCGGCCAGAACACCCCGGGCTTTGTGCCTCAGGGCCGCCTGCCGGGCGCCGCCGAGGAGGCCGACCTGCCATGAGTGCCTTTGTTCCGTCCACCGATCATGAAACCCTTTCTGCCCTGCCCACCCTCCGCCAACACCTCGCGCAGAAGCGTGCTCAGAAAGCTCTCGCTCGCCGGCCTGGCTGGCTCGGCGGTGGGCGTCGCTGGCTGGCCTTTGCGGGCGATGGCTGCGCCTGCGGATGCGAAGTCGCCGAACCCCGGCGCCCCGCCGGGCAGCGCCGCTGACGGCGCGCGCCTGATCACCCTGGGTGGCGGCATCACCGAGGTGGTGTACGCGCTGGGCGCGCAGGCGCTGCTGGTGGGCACCGACACCACCAGCCTGTACCCGGCGGCGGCCCAGGCCACGCCCAAGGTGGGCTACCTGCGCCAGCTTTCGGCCGAAGGGCTGCTGGCTTTGCGGCCGACCGCCGTCGTGGCCGGTGCCGATGCCGGCCCGCCGGTGGTGCTGGACCAGATTCGCAGCGCGGGCGTGAAGGTGGAGCTGGTCGCGGCCGACCACAGCTGGGAAGAGGTGCGACGCAAGGTGGCCGCCGTGGGCCGCGCAGCCGGGCGCGAGGCCGCTGCCCAGGCGCTGCAGCAGCAGCTCGATGCCCGCTGGCAGGCGGTGCAGGAGCGCGTGCGCGCGCAACCGCCTGCCCGGCCGCCGCGCGTGCTGTTCGTGCTTTCGCACAGCGGCAGCCCGCAGGTGGCGGGCGAACAGACCGCAGCCGACGCCATGATCCGTTTCATGGGCGCGCGCAACGCGCTGGGCGGCTTCCAGGGCTACCGGCCCATGACCGCCGAAGCCATGGCCGCGGCAGCGCCCGACGTGATCCTGACCACCACGCAAGGCCTGGAGGCCGTGGGCGGCACCGACGCCTTCTGGCAACGCCCGGAGGTGGCACTGACGCCGGCGTTCCGCCAACGCCACACGCCGCGCGCGCTGGTGCACCTGGACGCGCTGGAACTGCTGGGCTTCGGTCCGCGCCTGCCCGACGTGGTGGAGCGCCTGCACCGCCAGGTGGTGCGGGCATGACCGCGATCCGCACGCCCGATCTGCAGCGCGCGCTGGCCGACTACACCGGCACGCTGGGCTTTCGCTGCCTGCAGCAGGTGCCCGGGGTCTGGGCGTGGCTCACGCAGGGCTCGCTGCACCTGCAACTCTGGGCGTTCGGTGCCACGCCGGGGCGCTGGGAGCGTGCCGATCCCGAGGTCGGGCGCTTCCAGCCCGAGCACCACAGCGTGGCCGTGATGCGCATCCACGCCTTGCACGCCAGCGTGTCGCGCGCCTTGCGTGCCAGCGGGCGGAGCGACCGGCTCGACGGCGAAGGCCTGCAGCTCATGCCCTGGGGCGCCTGGGAGTTTGCGTTCCGGGACGGCGATGGCCATGTCATCCATTGCGTCGACTGGGGGCTGGTGCCGGTTTCCGTGTCGGCGCGCACCGGGCGCGCAGCCGGGCCGTCGGCGGGGTGCGCATGAGCGGCGGCGCGACGACGGTGGCGCCCCGCATCGGGCGGCGCCTGCAGCCGGCGG
>NZ_BSPB01000056.1:0-22775 GCF_030160815.1 Hydrogenophaga electricum
TGGCTGTTCATCCGGGGGGATTCCTCTGAGAGTTCTGAAGCGTCGTAACTCCAGTCTCCCAGACCCTTCCGGGTGAACAACCTATTGAGACATCACAACTAGAGACCTTGAAAGCGCCCACCGGCGCGTTCGATGACCCTGTCATCTGTCTCTCTCCACACCCCATTCAGGAAACAACCATGTCCGCCACCGATACCGCCGAAGCAGCCGCCGTCACCACCATCAAGACCTGTCTGCGGCCGATCGACGCCCAGGGGCTTTGCGAATTCGCGGCCGCCGGCAAGCCCAACCCGGCGCGGCGAGGCACGGCACCAACAAGGTCCACACCGTGATGGAAGGCCAGTACCGCTCGCTCAGCTATGTGGGCGACAAGCACGCCGTGGTGGTCGACGAGCCCTTGCACCAGCCCCTGTCAGCGGCGCAAGACAGCGCTTGGCGCAGCGAGGAAGCCCCTGCCAGGGCCACCTTCAGGTCGTGAGTGAAACAGTGAGCGGGATGGTCTGCCGAGGCGGTTGTACGGGCCGCTCCGCCCGCGCGCGCAACTGCCCGCAGCCGCCGTCCACGTCCTGCCCGGCGGACATGCGCAGCTTGGTCAGGATGCGCTGGCGGTGCAGGCGGCGCGCCATGTCGGCCGCCTTCTCCCAGCTCGGGCGCCGGAAGGGCATGCCTTCGGTGGTGTTGTAGGGGATCAGGTTGAGGATGGCGTACTTGCCGGTGAGCAGGCGCACCAGGCCTTCGATCTCGTCGTCGCTGTCGTTGATGCCGTCCAGCAGCGTCCACTGGTATTGGATCGGGTAGCCGGTGGCGCGGGCGTAGGCCTCGCCGGCGTCGACCAGTTCTTCGGGCGTGAGGCGCGGTGCACGCGGCAGCAGGCGCTCGCGCAGATCCGCCCGGGTGGTGTGCAGCGACAGCGCCAGCGCCGGCTTGACCACGCCGCGCGGCAGCTCTGCGAACACGCGCGGGTCGCCCACGGTGGAGAACACCAGGTTCTTGTGGCCGATGTTGCCCACCGTGCCCAGCAGCTCGATGGCCTCCATCACGTTGTCGAGGTTGTGCGCGGGTTCGCCCATGCCCATGAACACCACCTTCTTGACCTCGCGCCGGGTGCGCGCCAGGGCCACCTGGGCCACGATCTCGGCACTGCCGAGCTGGCGGATCAGCCCCGTGGTGCCGGTCATGCAGAAGGTGCAGCCCACGGCGCAGCCCACCTGCGTGGACACGCACAGCCCCGGCGTGCGGTCGGGCAGCAGCAGCACGCTTTCCACCAGTTGCCCGTCGCCCAGCCGCACCAGCAAGCGCTCCGACCCGTCGTCACCCGGGTGGGCCGATTCCAGCTGCGCCAGCCCGGCCAGGTCGGCCTCGATGGCCGGCAGGGCGGCGCGCAGCGTGGCCGGCAGAAAGTGCTCGATGGCCCGCTTGCCCGCCGTCTGCGGCAAAGCCTGGCTCCAGAGGCGGAGCACGCGGTGTTCGTGTTTGGGCAGGGCGCCGAGCGCCCGCAGGCGCTCGCGCAGGGACTGGATGCGCATGGCGCCATTGTCCCAGCAAGCCGTCGGACATGGCGGCCCGGGTGGCCAGCCCCCGCCCGGCGGCCGACAATGGACCCACAACCACCACAAGGAGACCCACGATGCTGGACATGGTGATCGACGCGCGCGAAGGCGACCTGGGGCACGGCCTGAAAGTGCGGCGCCTGCTGCCCTACGCCAGGCGCCGCCACCTGGGCCCCTTCGTCTTTCTGGACCACGCCGGGCCCGTGACCCTGGCGCCGGAACACACCCGTTCGGCCGACGTGCGGCCGCACCCGCACATCGGCCTGGCGACCGTGAGCTACCTGCTCAGCGGCCAGATCACGCACCGCGACAGCCTGGGCGTGCGCCAGGAGATCCGTCCCGGCGACGTGAACTGGATGACCGCCGGCCGGGGCATCTCGCATTCGGAACGGTTCACCCACCCGGACTCCTTCGCCGGCGGCGGGCTGGAGCTGATCCAGATGTGGGTCGCTCTGCCCGAAACCGACGAAGAGTGCGAGCCCGCCTTCACCCACTACCCCAAGGCCGACCTGCCGGAGTGGACCGACCACGGCGTCTGGCGGCGCCTGGTGGCGGGCACCGCCTACGGCAAGACCAGCCCGGTGCGCACGCATTCGCCCATGTTCTACCTGCACGCCGAATGCCCGGAAGGCGCCACCCTGCCCTTGCCGGGCGGCTACAGCGAACAGGGCCTCTACGTGGCCCGCGGCGCCGTCGAGCACGACGGCCAGGTGTATACGCCCGGCCAGTTGCTGGTGTTCGACGGCGCGCAGGACAGCCTGACCGCACGCGCCGACAGCACGCTGATGGTGTTCGGCGGCGAGCCGCTGGGCGAGCGCCACATCTTCTGGAACTTCGTGTCGTCGCGCCGCGAACGCATCGAGCAGGCGAAGGCCGACTGGGCCGCAGGGCGCATGCCGCTGCCCCCCGACGACCACGACGAGTGGATTCCGCTGCCGGGCTGAGGCGCCGGCCGTTTTTTGGCGCCACAATGGCCGGATCACGGCCACACGCTCACCCACGCCCATGTCCCTGTTCGAGAAACTGCTCGGACCGCGCCGCACGCGGCAGGCCCCGGAAGCCCTGGCGCCTGCCCGGCGTCAGGCCGCGGTCGAAGCCTCCGCCAGCGCGCACGAAGCGGCCCACCTGCTGCGCGCGCCCACCGCGCTGATGCAGCTGGACGAAGCCGAAGCCCTCACCGTGGTCGGCTTCATGAAACCGCGCCGCTTCCCGGCGGGCACCGCCATCATTCGCCAGGGCGAAGCCAGCGACACCGGTTTCATGGTGCTGGTGCTCGAAGGCGAGATCACGGTCGAGGCGCAGCGCATCAGCCGGCGCGACCCGGTCACCCTGAACGTGCTGGGCCCTGGCAGCCTGATCGGCGAGATGGCCCTGGTCGACGGCGAGGCCCGGTCGGCCACCTGCCTGGCCAGCACCGACGTGCACTGCGCCGTGCTCACGCGCGACGCGCTCGAAACCCTGACCACCGAACAACCGGCCACCGCGGCCAAGCTCATGACCGCGGTGGCCCAGCGCCTGGCCGAACGCCTGCGTGAAAACAGCCAGAAACTGCAGGTCTACGCCAAGCTGGTGCAAACGCTGCAGCAGGAAGTGGACCGGCTCATGCCGACGCCGGACCGGCGCTTGTGAACCAAGGCCCCCACGCTCCGCCGCTGACGCGGGTCGCTGCCCCCCGAGGGGGCTGAACCCACCTGGGGGCGGCCCGGCGGTGGGTTCGCTCGCTCCCACGCCTCACCGCTGAACACCGTCATGCCCGCGCAGGCGGGCATCCAGTGCCCATGTGCGTCCACGCTCTGGATTCCCGCTTTCGCGGGAATGACGGGGGTAGTGCGCATGGGGTCGGGCCATCGTGCGCAAGAACCAGGCCCCTGCAGACATCCCCGAGGCCAGCCTTCCCGTCATGCCCGCGCAGGCGGGCATCCAGTGCCCATGTGCTTCCACGCTCTGGATTCCCGCTTTCGCGGGAATGACGGGGTGGGTGGTGCGCATCGGGTCGGGCCATCGTGCGCGCACACCAGACCCCTGCGGACATCCTCGGTACCGCCCCCCACGCTCGCGGCTGGCTCAAGTGTTCGGCGCGGTCTTGGCGCTCCAGATCATGGTGATCGCCAGGATGCCGAGCACCACGCCCAGCGACACCGCCACCGGGATCTTGAACACGTCGATCAGCATCATCTTGGTGCCGATGAAGACCAGGATCACGGCCAGG
The DNA here is from genome assembly GCF_030160815.1 of Hydrogenophaga electricum. Lineage (NCBI taxonomy): Bacteria > Pseudomonadati > Pseudomonadota > Betaproteobacteria > Burkholderiales > Comamonadaceae > Hydrogenophaga > Hydrogenophaga electricum. The sequence continues at coordinate 3,760 of NZ_BSPB01000056.1, forward strand.
CCGTAATTGAGCAGGTGGAAGCGGCTGGCCGCGGCCTGCAGCAGGAAGAACATGGCGCGCAGGCCCAGGATGGCGAACACGTTGCTGGTCAGCACGATGAACGGGTCTTTGGTGATGGCGAAGATGGCCGGGATCGAGTCGACCGCGAAGATCACGTCGGTCAGGCCCACCATGGCAATCACCATCAGCAGCGGCGTGGCGATTTTCTTGCCGTTTTCGACGGTGAAGAATTTTTCGCCGTCGTAGCGCTCGCTGATGGGCATCACGCGGCGCAGCAGCTTGAGCGCGGGGTTGTCGTCCAGGCTTTCTTCCTGGCCGGCGGCCCACCACATCTTGATGCCGGTGAGGATCAGGAAACCGCCGAAGAGGTAGAGGATCCAGTGGAACTGCGACAGCAGCCAGCCGCCCACCAGGATCATGATGGTGCGCAGCACGATGGCGCCCAGGATGCCGAACATCAGCACCCGCTTCTGGAACGCCGGCGGCACCGCGAAGTAGGTGAAGATCAGCAGGAAGACGAAGATGTTGTCGACCGCCAGGCTCTTCTCGATCAGGTAGCCGGTCAGGAACTCCAGCGATTTTTCGTTGGCCACGGCGGTCGAGCCCGTCATGTCCTTGATCGCCCACCACAGCAGGCCGTTGAAGACGAAGCTCACGGCCACCCAGGCGAGCGACCAGTTCAGCGCCTCCTTGACGCTGACCTCGTGGGCGCCCTGCTTTTTCAGCACGACGAAGTCGACAAAGAGCGCGGCGAGCACGAAGGCGACGAAGACGCCCCAGAGCCACAGGGGTGCGATGGTTTCCATGAACGGACCTTGCAAGGATGGTGTTGAACAAACACCCTCCAAGGTCTGGCCGGAACCGGACGGGGCGTCCGGCCCGGGACATCCGGCGACCGCTCACAGCGACCGCGTACTGACGGATGCCCCGCCCGCCGAGGCCGGGCTGTGCGTCCGGCGGCGGGCTGGTTACTCCCCTTGATGGGAAGCCCGGATTCTGCCGCCGATCCGAAACCGCACAAGCGGAAGGACCTTCTGTCTAAACCTGAAGGTGGCAAACCCAGCCACCAGGGGAATACGCTGGGTGCCCGGTGCCCCTACTCGCGCAGCAGGGCTTCCAGGGTCAGCGGCGGCACCGCTCCGCCCCCTGCGGCCCACAGCGCCTGGGCACGCTGGCAGTTGCGGACGAAGTCTGCGGCCCAGATCAGGCCCTGCTCGCCTTGCAGGGGCAGAAGGCCGGCGTTCCCGCCCAGCGGGGCCTCGGCCTGCGCCAGCCCGGCCACTGCCGCGATCCGCGCGACCTGCGACAACCGCCCCCGCGCCGTGTCGAACGCGGCCGGATCGGCCGACAGGTGCGCCTCGGCGAGCGCGATCGCATGCGCCACCTCCGGGAAAGGCCCCTCCCAGCGATAGCCGCGCTGGCGCTCCAGCGACAGCAGGTCGACGCGCGCGACGAACCGGCCATCGCGGTCCTGGTACAGCGGCTGGCCGTCGCGGTAGTCGTGAAACCGCGCCCAGAAACCCGGGCGCAGGGCGGTGTGTGTCAACCACCAGGCGCCGCGCGCGATGGCGTCCCGGACCGCCGGATCGGGCCGCCAGCGGTCCACCTCGATCAGGGTGTGCAGCACATAGGCCGACTCGATGGTGGCCAGCGCCGCCGGCTCGAAACTGCGGCCGGGCGCCGCGCCGCCCTGCGCGTCGTACTGCTGGGCCCAGCCACCACGGCGCGACTGGCCCCGCAGCAAAAACCCGACCCCGCGCTCCAGCGCCTGCCGGTAGCGTTCATGCCCGTACACGCGGTACCCACGCAACAGCGCCCGCAGGTGCGAGGTGCTCAGGTCGTCGTTGATCGTGGCCAGCGGGGAGTACGACTTGCCACGCAGGAAGTCGTAGGGCCAGGCACCCTGCGCGTTCTGCGTCATGACCAGGAAATCCAGTGCCCGGGTGGCGCTGGCGTCGATCCAGCGCGCATCGGCTGCCGAACGCGCCCGCAGGTCCAGCAGGAAGCCGATGGCCTCGGCCGTCATGCCCTCGTCCAGCGCGGGCCGCTGCCGGGACGGCATGGCCGTGTCGAGACACGCCCCAGCCGGCACGGCCTCGGCCGACCAGCCACCCACGCACTGCTGGGTCCGCACCACCGCACGGGCGGCCTCGCGGGCCCATGCCAGGTAGGCCGCATCGCCGGTCAGCGCCGCCATCTGCAGCAGGCAGGCGCCGACGCGCGGTGTCGACCCCGGGGGGCGCATCCAGATCGCGTCTGCCCGCAGCGTCTTGGACAGCTGCTCACCATGGCGCCGAGCCCCATCGGCCGACACCGCCGCGGCATAACCGCCCTGCACACCCGTGGCGACCAAGCCCTGGGTGAGGTCGCGCCAGCGTGCGCCCAGCACCGCAGGGCCGGGCACCGGCACGTCGGGCTGGCGGATCACGTGGTGTTCGGCCGCCCCCCAGGCGGTCGTCTGCACGTAGTGGTCCACCAGGTAGCGCCGCACCTGCGGATCGACCGGAAATCGGCGGAACGCCACCTGCGGCGGCCGCCAGGTCTGCAGGGCCTGCAACACGTCGTCGGGCGTGATCGCGCCCACCAGCACACGTTTGTGCGAATACACCGCCAGCGACGGCGGCACCAGCAGCCCGGCCCGGAAAGCGTCCATGGGCGAATCGGTGACCACGTAGCCCCCCAGGGGCGCAAAACGCCGCAGCGCCTCGCCCATGGAGACCTTGAGCGCGCCGGCATCGGGGGCCGGCAAGGCCTGCACCAGCCACACGGCGCCGCCGGCCAGGGCGGCGGGCAGCGCCATCGCCAGCGCTCGTCCGGCGCGGGCGCCGGTCGACCACAACCGCGTCACCAGTGCTGCCAGCGCCACGCCCCCCAGCCAGGCCAGGGGCGGCAGCAACAGCAACACCTGGTGAAACCACACCGGTGTGTGTCCTACCAAGGCCACCGCCGGTACCCCCAGCCAGAGCAGCACCGCCCCGCTGTGTCCGGGCCTGCGCCAGCCCCACCAGAGCAGGCCGGCCAGACCCGCGATGCCCAGCATCCGCTGCTGCGACAGCACCGCCCAGATGGCTTCGGCACTCAGCCGCCAGTCGTGCGCCTGGCGCAGTTCCTGCGCCACGTGCGGTCGCAACAACTGGTCGAAAAACGCCTCGCCCGCCGATGCGGCCACAAAGGCCAGCCCGGCGGCAGCGGCAACCCCGAAAGCCCCCAGCGCACCCCACTGGCGCCGCAGCCCCTCGGACGCACGGCATTGCCAGAGCAGCAGCAACAGGGCCGGCGCCATCAGGCCGGTAAACAGCTTGGTCTGCAGCGACAGCGCGAACACCCCGCCGGCCAGCGCCGCACCGGTCATCCCCCAGCGCCGGGACGCGAGGTCCATCGCCAGCACCGCCAGCGCGATGGCGGGCAGGCCCACCATGACCGACACCGACAGCTGCACGAACAGCGGTGCCGTCATCAGCAGCAGCAAGGTCGCCAGGGCCGCCGCCCGGCCGTGCAGGCGCTGCACCAGGCTGTAGAGCGCGCCCAGCAGCAGGCAGGCGCTGGCCAGAACCAGACACCGGGCGGCCGTCACGCTCCAGGGAAACAGTTGCTGCACCAGCGCCAGGGCGTGGGTCAGCAGCGGCGGCTGATCGCTCCAGATATCGGCATACAGGTCGTGCCCGGCCCCCACCAGGGCCGCCTTGGCGAGATTGAGCCCCTCGTCCGGGTTGATTTCATACAACCCGAACCAGGAGAACCCCCACACCGCCCAGGCGGCCCACGCCGCCACCAGCGCAAAGGGCAGCCCAGCCTTCAGCGCGTCAATGCCGCGGCGTGTCATGCGGGCCAGGCCCGGCCCGGGTCAGGCGGCTTCCGGGTAGAACACCGTGCGCGGCGTCTGCTTCGACACCGCATCGTGGATGGCGCCGATGTGCTGCGGCGTGGTGCCGCAGCAGCCGCCCACGATGTTCACCAGGCCTTCGGCCGCGAACTCGCGCAGCAGGCGGCTGGTGACGTCCGGCGTCTCGTCGAAGCCGGTGTCGCTCATGGGGTTGGGCAGGCCGGCGTTGGGGTAGCAGCTGATGAAGGTGTCGCCCGCGACCTTGGCCAGTTCCTGGATGTAGGGGCGCATCAGCGTGGCGCCGAGCGCGCAGTTCAGGCCCACGGCCAGGGGCTGGATGTGGCGCACGCTGGCCCAGAAGGCGGTGACGGTCTGGCCGCTGAGGATGCGGCCGGACGCGTCGGTCACGGTGCCGCTGATGATCACCGGCAGGCGCTCGCCGCTCTTCTCGAAGAACTCGTCGATGGCGAACAGCGCGGCCTTGGCGTTGAGCGTGTCGAAGATGGTCTCTACCAGCAGCACGTCGGCCCCGCCCTCGACCAGGCCTTCGATCTGCTCCAGGTAGGCCGCGCGCAACTGCTCGAACGTGACGTTGCGGGCGCCGGCGTCGTTCACGTCGGGGCTGATGCTGGCGGTCTTGGGCGTCGGGCCCAGGGCGCCGGCCACGAAACGCGGCTTGTCGGGCGTGCTGTATTTGTCGCAGGCGGCACGCGCGATGCGGGCCGAGGCCACGTTCATCTCGTAGGCCAGCCCGGCCATGTCGTAGTCTTCCTGAGCGATGGTGGTGGCGCCGAAGGTGTTGGTCTCGATCAGGTCGGCACCGGCCGCCAGGTAGCCTTCGTGGATGTCGCGGATCACGTCGGGCCGCGTGAGGCTCAGCAGCTCGTTGTTGCCCTTGACGTCCTTGTGGAAGTCCTTGAACCGCTCACCGCGGTACTGCGCCTCGCCCAGCTTGAAGCGCTGGATCATGGTGCCCATGGCGCCGTCGAGAATGGCGATGCGATGGGACAGGATCTCGGGCAGCGCCTGGGCGCGGGTGTAGACGGGGGTGTTCATGATCCCGCGATTGTAGAAAGCTGAGCCCTGCCCTGCGGGTTGTCGGGCCATGGCCGGGCCGGCGTCGCGGCGACCGCTGCCCGCGGTGCCCGACAATAGCGGGATGAGACACCTGACCCCCACGGAAGCCTGGGCCTGGTTGCAGGCCGAGACCGAAAGCCGCACCGCCCTGGGCCAGGAACCGCCGCTGTTCGTCGACGTGCGCATGGAAATCGAGTCGCTCTACGTCGGGCGGCCACCCGGCGTGGAAAACATTCCCTGGTACGAATACCCCGACCTCACGCCCGATGCCACGCGCTTCGCGGCGGCGGTGGAACGCGAAGCGGGCGGCCGGGACCGGCCCATCCTGCTCATCTGCCGCAGCGGCAAACGCACGCTGGACGCGGGCACCGCCCTGGAAAAGGCGGGCTTCACCGCCGTGAACCACGTTGTCCATGGCTTCGAGGGCGATCTGAACGAATCCTTCAAACGCAGCACGCTCAATGGCTGGCGCTTTGAAGGGTTGCCGTGGGAACAGATGTGATCGACATCTCGGCCGAAGGCGAAACACTCGAAGCCTGCGCCGCGGTTCTGCAGGAGGTGTTCGGTTACGACGCCTTCCGGGGTCCGCAGGCGCAGATCGTCACGCACGTGAGCGAAGGCGGCGACGCGCTGGTGCTGATGCCCACCGGCGGCGGCAAGAGCCTTTGTTACCAGATCCCGGCCATCGTGCGCCAGCGCGCGGGCCAGGGCGTGAGCATCGTGGTGTCGCCCCTGATCGCGCTGATGCACGACCAGGTCGGCGCGCTGCTCGAAGCCGGCGTCGACGCGGCCTTTCTCAACTCCAGCCTCACCGGCGACGAGGCGCAGCAGATCGAACGCCGGCTGCTCAAGGGCGACATCACGATGCTGTACGCCGCGCCCGAGCGGCTGACCACGCCGCGCTTCCTGGCCCTGCTCGATTCGCTGCACGAACGTGGCCTGCTGTCGCTGTTCGCCATCGACGAGGCGCACTGCGTGAGCCAGTGGGGGCACGACTTCCGGCCCGAATACCGCGAACTGGTGGTGCTGGCCGAGCGCTACGCGGGCGTGCCCCGCATCGCCCTGACCGCCACCGCCGACGACCTGACGCGCGAGGACATCGTGGCCCACCTGCAGCTGCAGGACGCGCGGCGCTTCGTCAGCAGCTTCGACCGGCCCAATATCCGCTACACCATCGTCGAGCGCCAGGACGGCACGCAGCAGTTGCTGCGCTTCATCCGCGACGAACACACCGACGGCCAGGGCCGCCACGACGCCGGCATCGTCTACTGCCAGTCGCGCAAGCGGGTGGAGGACATCGCCGCGCAGCTCTGCGCCCACGGCCTGACCGCCCTGCCCTACCACGCCGGGCTGGACGCCGCCACGCGCCAGCGCCACCAGGACCGCTTCCTGCGCGAAGAGGGCCTGATCATGGTGGCCACCATCGCCTTCGGCATGGGCATCGACAAACCCGATGTGCGCTTCGTGGCCCACCTGGACATGCCCAAGAACATCGAGGGCTACTACCAGGAGACCGGCCGCGCCGGCCGCGACGGCGAGCCGGCCAACGCCTGGATGGCCTACGGCCTGCAGGACGTGGTCAACCAGCGCCGCATGATCGATGAAAGCCCGGCCGGCGACGAATTCAAGCAGGTGCTGCGCGGCAAGCTGGACGCCCTGCTGGCGCTGACCGAGGCCAGCGACTGCCGGCGCGTGCGCCTGCTCGACTACTTCGGCGAGCAGTACACCGGCCCCGACGCTGCGTCGGCGCGCGGGTCGCAGCCCCCCGAGGGGGCCATCCCGCCTTCGGGTGGACCGGCAGCGGGGCGGCTGCGCCCGGTCTGCATGAACTGCGACAACTGCCTGAACCCGCCCGCGCTGCACGATGCCACCGAAGCCGCGCGCAAGCTGCTTTCGTGCATCTACCGCGTGCAGCAGGCCAGCGGCCACGCCTTCGGCGCCGGCCACATCACCGACATCCTGCGCGGAAAAACCACCGACAAGGTGACCCAGTACGGGCACGAGAAGCTCAGCACCTTCGGGATCGGCGCCGACCTGTCCGAATCGCAATGGCGCGCCCTGCTGCGCCAGCTCATCGCACGCGAAGCCGTGCAGGTGCAGGAGCCCCCGTACAACACCCTGTCGCTGGCCGACGCGGCGCGCCCCATCCTCAAGGGCGACACCCAGGTGTGGCTGCGCACCGCGACCGAAAAGGGCAAGCCCTCCCGCGCGCGCCGCGCCGCGCCAACGGCCACCGACGGCCTGCCGCTCACGCTGGCGCAGCGCGAATGCCTGGACGCCCTGCGCGCCTGGCGCGCCGAGGTTGCGCGCGAGCACAACCTGCCGGCCTTCGTGATCTTTCACGACAGCACCCTGCGCGCCATTGCCGAACGGCAACCACAACGCCTGTCGGACCTGGAAGGGGTCAGCGGCATCGGCGCCAAAAAGCTCGAAGCCTATGGCAGCGAAGTGCTGCGGGTGGTGGCCAGCGCGGGCTGAACCGCGCAGCCACCGGCTGGCAGGGCAGCCGAAAGTTCTCAAGAAAAACGCGACCCGCCCGAAAACGGTACATGTCCCCTTTTCGCCCCCGCCGACATGCCTGAGTGCTTTCGTTTCGGGTGCGCTTTCCAGGTTGACAACCATTGACTGACGTTTGAAAAAACCGGCGACCGCCTGTCGGTTTCAGACCGTCTTTTCCCTTTTGCCGACTCAAGGCGCGCGCCCGGGCGCCGATCAGACGGGAAAGCCGGAGAAAGCCTCCGTGCCCCTTTTGCCTGACGGAGTTCGGTATGTTTTTCAAACTGCCCTGGTTCAACAAGAAGCCCGCTGCCAGCGATTCGCAGCTCGACACGCAAGTCCTGGAGCTGGATTTCCTCGTGGACGAGTTCCATGACGCGATGGCCGACATCCAGGACCCGCTGCGCACGCGCCTGCACGCCGCCCTGATCTCGGCCCAGACCCCCAAGGACCTGTGGTTCCTGCGCGGCAAGCTGTTCAACCTGATCGCCAAGCACCACTGCGAAAACATCGCTCACAACCGCGTCGCCCGGCTCGATCACAAGCTGCGCTTCTTCGTCGAACACCACCCCAACCACGCACCGGAAGAGCTGCCTTCGGGCCCGATGGCCCTGCTGCACTGAGACGCCGGCCCCCGGCTCCTCTGGCCCGTCCTGGTGACGGGCTTTTTTTTGGCCGGCCGAACCGCCCGGGCGCCCGATTCCTAGAATCGGGCATGACCTCGCCCCGCACTGCCCGGCCCCTCCTCATCCTCAAGACCGGCGCCACGCACGCCCACATCCGCGAACGTCTGGGCGACTTCGACGACTGGATCGCGTCCGGCCTGAGCGCCGGCGGTGCCACCGCCATGGCCCACGACGCCCGCACCGGGGTGCCACCGGCACCCGACACCTTCAGCGGCGTCGTGATCACCGGGTCGCACGCCATGGTCAGCGACCGCGAACCCTGGAGCGAAGCGCTGGTGCCCTGGCTGCAGACGGCCGTGGCGCTGGGTGTGCCCACGCTGGGCATCTGCTACGGCCACCAGTTGCTGGCGCACGCGCTCGGTGGCACCGTGGCGCACCATCCGGACGGGGTGGAGATCGGCACCGTGACCGTCACCCGCACGCCGCAGGCCGTGCACGACCCTTTGCTGGGCGCGCTGCCCACCCGCTTTGCGGCCCAGGCGGTGCACTGGCAGTCGGTGCGCGCGTTGCCAGCGGGCGCCACCTTGCTGGCCAGCAGCGCCCACGAAAGCCACCACGCTTTCCGCATCGGCGAACGCGCCTGGGGCGTGCAGTTCCACCCCGAGTTCTCCGATGCGGCGCTGCGCCTGTACCTGGAAGGCCTGCAGCCCACCCTGGCCCGCGAAGGTCTGGATGCGGCCGCCATCGCGGACGCGCTCAAACCCACTCCGGAAGCCGCCTCCGTGCTGCCGCGCTTTGCGCAACTGGCGCTGCAGCCTGCCTGAAGCCGGTCTGGGAAACGGCCCGTAAACGGCCCGTCAGTCCAGGAGACCGTCGCGACCGACCTCGCGGATCGACTCCAGGGCTGCCCGCACCGCGACCCGGTTCACCGAGTCCTCGCGCCAATACATGGAGATGGACCCCAGCACCCCCAGGCTCAGGGGGATGATGGACAACAGGTTCAGGCGCTCCCAGCGGGATGCGGGCCGTCGTGAAGTGACGCCGATCATGTCGCTGTGCAGCAGCAAGGTCACGTTGAGTGTGGCCGAGTTCGACTCCACGTGGTGGACCGGTGGGTAGCGCCCAATCTCTGCCAGCGCTTTGTCGAACGCACGGCGCACCGGTGTGCCTTTGGCCCACAGCGCCCAGGGATAGGCGAGCACGTCGTCCCAGGTGATCTCCGGCAAGCCGAAGATCGGGTGGTCATGGCGCGCCACGACATGAATGGGCTCGGCGTACAGCGTTTCCGAGCGCACCTGGGGCAGCAACGAACTGGCCTCGCCCGGTCCGACCACGATGTCCATTTCGCCCGCGTGGAGTGCGTTGATCAGGTTGTCGAGGTTGTTCTCGATCAGCCGCACATGGGCGTTGGGCACCTTGTCCACGATGCGCAGCACCGCCATTGGCACGGTATCCACCGAGGAAACCCCGGCGAACCCGATGGTGACGATGCCGCTGCTGCCTTCGCGCATCAGCCGCATGTCCTCACGGGCGGTGTCCAGATGCGCCTCGACGCGGCGTGCGTGTTCGATGAGCACCTGGCCATAGGTGGTGGGTCGCAATCCGCGGGCGTGGCGCGTAAACAGCGGCAACCCGATGTCGTCTTCCAGTTCCTTGAGCCATTTGGACAGCCCCGGCTGCGTGGTGTGCAGCGCCTCGGCGCTCAGGCTCATGTTGCCGGTCTGCGCCAGGCTCAGCAGCATCTGGAGGTTGCGCAGGCGCAGCCGGTGGGTCCAGTCCATTGACATCGTGAGCGTCTCCACGTATTGCGAAAAGTGTATTGACTATAAGAAGAAGTCATTTCTGCAGATATACCTGATCCGGGACACTGGGCGTTTCAAAAACCAGAGGAGACAGACAGCATGTCGAACGGGCATTCGCTCAGGTTTCAGGACCGCGTGGCACTGGTGACCGGTGGCGCGTCGGGCATCGGCCTGGCCGTGGTGGACCGCCTGGTGCGCGAGGGCGCACGCGTGGCCGTCTGGGACATCGATGGCGGCAAACTGGCCCGCTGCCACGCGCGGCACGGCGACCGGGTGCTGGTCCAGACCGTGGACGTCGGCGATGCGGCGGCCATCGAGGCGGCGATGGTCGAGACGGTGGCGCGGTGGCAGCGGCTGGACATCCTGGTCAACGGCGCGGGCATCGTCGGCCCCAACGGCCCCTTCTGGGAAACCGAGGTGGCGCAATGGGAGCGCGTGGTCCGCATCAACCTCACCGGCAGCTTCCTGGCCTCGCGCGCCGCCACCCCGCACCTGCGGCACAACGGCTGGGGCCGCATCGTCAACATCGCGTCCGTGACCGCGAACGAGGGGCCCAGGCACCTGGGGCCCTATGCCGCCACCAAGGCGGGCGTGGTGGGCCTGACCAAGTCGATGGGCAAGGATCTGGCGGGCAGTGGGGTGCTGGTCAATGCCATCACGCCGGCCCTGATCGCCACCGAACTGCTGGAGCAGCTCACGCCCGAGTACATGGCCGCCGCGCTCGCGCGCATCCCCCTGGGCCGCCCTGGCACCCTGGACGAGGCGGCGGCACTGGTCACCTGGCTGTGCTCGGAAGAATGCTCGTTCTCCACCGGCGCCAGCTACGACCTGTCCGGTGGCCGCGGCGTCTGAGCCGACCCGCCGCCCCGCCCATCCGCAACCGACCTCTGCCATGAACACACCTTCCCCGGCTTCCGCCGCCCGCCTGCCCGTGCTCGTGATGGGCTGCGGCGCCATCGGCCGCATGCACATCGAACGCATCGTTCGCCACCCCGACGTGACCCTGGCCGGCATCGCCGACCCGGCCGACGCCAGCCGCGCCCTGGCGGCGGAGCTGGGGGCTCCCTGGTCCGCCGACCCCCTTGAGCTGCTGGACCGCGGCCACGCCCGTGCGGTCATCGTCGCCACGCCCAACCACACCCACACCGACCTGGGCGTGGCCTGCATCGAACGCGGCCTGCCGGTGCTGGTCGAAAAGCCGGTGGCCGACACGGTGGCCGACGCAGCCCGGCTGTGCGAGGCCGCCGAAGCGGCCGGCGTGCCGCTGATGGTCGGCCACCAACGCCGCCACAACCCCATCCTGCGCCAGGCGCGCGCGCTGATCGCGCAAGGCGCACTGGGGCAACCGGTCAGCGCCACGGCCATGGCCACCTGGCTCAAGCCCGACAGCTACTTCGAGGCCGCCTGGCGACGCACCCTGGGCGGTGGACCGGTGCTGATCAACATGATCCACGACATCGACCTGTTGCGCTTTCTGCTGGGCGAGGTGGTGTCGGTCCAGGCGCAGACGTCGAACCGGGTCCGCGGCTTCGAGGTCGAGGACACGGCCACCGCCATGCTGCGCTTCGAGAACGGCGCCCTGGCCACCCTCGTGGTCAGCGACGCCGCCGTGGCGCCCTGGAACTGGGATCTGGCCGCTGGCGAGGCCGACCACTACGCCCAGCAGGACGTGGATTCGATCTTCCTGACCGGCACCGAAGGGTCGCTCACGGTGCCGCGGCTGCAGCTGTTCCGCTACCAGGGCGCCCGCGGCTGGCACGAGCCGCTGAGCCAGGCGCGCACGCCGCTGCACCGCCTGGACCCCTACGCCGAACAGTTGCGCCATCTGCGCGCGGTGGCCGAAGGCCGCGAGAAGCCGGTGTGCAGCGGACGCGATGGACTTCGCACCCTGCAGACCACCCTGGCTGTGCACGAGGCCGCGCGCACTGGCGCGGCCGTGACACTGAGCCCGGCCTGAACGTGCGCCCGGCAACGGGCTCACATGCGCGCCAACATGCCGCCATCGATGGCCAGCAACTGACCATTGACGAAGCTGCCACCCGGCGAAGTCAGAAACAGCACCGCCGGCGCGATGTCCTCGGGCACCGCCCAGCGCGCGCAGGGCACCGCCTCCTGCAGGAAGTGCTCAAAGCCCTCGCGCTGCTGCAGGCCGACGGTGAAGTCGGTGCGCACAAAGCCCGGGGCGACCGCGTTGGCCGTCACGCCATAGGGACCGTACTCGACGGCGATCGCACGCGCCAGCGCCGCCAGCGAGGCCTTGGCGGTGGAATACGCAGCGATCAGCGGCATGGTGGCCACGGCCGATACCGAAGACATCATGACCACACGGCCGAAGCCCCGGCTGCACATACCGGGCAGGAAGGCCTGGGTGCAGTGCAACGCGCCGTGCACGTGAACGTCCATCAGGGCCTGCCATTCCTCCATCCGCATCTCCAGCAGCGGCTTGCGGTTCTGCACGCCCGCGTTGCTGACCAGGATGTCGACCGACCAGCCGTCGGCATCCAGCTGGTGCTGGGCAGTCATCACCGCCGCGCGGTCGGACACGTCGAAGGCGGCGGCACGGGCCTCTGCTCCCGCCTGGCGCAACAGCCCGACCGTTTCCTCGCAGTCCTCGGGACGGCGGTCGTTGACCACCACGCGCGCGCCGGCATGCCCAAGCGCCAGGGCCACGGCGCGCCCGATGCCGCGCCCGGCGCCCGTCAGCAGGGCGGTGCGCCGGGACAGGCCGAACGTGCGCTGCAGGTAGGGGGTGTCGCTCATGGCTGACCTCCGTTTCCGGTCGCAGCATCCACGGGCCGGCCGGCGGCATGCATGGCCACCCGGTAGCCGAAGGTCAGGGCCGGCCCGAGCGTGGTGCCGGGCCCGGGGTAGGTGCCCATCATGATCGAGGCCATGTCGTTGCCGGCCGCGTACAGCCCGGCGATGGGCGTCCCGTCAGTGGCCAGCACCTGGCCGTCGGCGTTGGTCTGCAGGCCCGTGGAGGTCGCGATCTCGGCTGGCCAGACCGCCAGGGCCACGAACGGCCCTTGCTCGATCGGCCGCAGGCAGGGGTTGGGCTGTTGGGTGGGATCGCCGTTGAAACGGTTGAGCTCGGTGTCGCCCTTGCCGAAGTCCAGGTCACGGCCCTGCCGCGCCATGTCGTTGTAGCGCGCGACCGTGGCCTGCAGGGCCTCGACCGGCACCTGGATGCGCTCGGCCAGGCGCGCCAGCGTGGGCGCCGTCACCAGGTAACCCGCCCGTTCGGCCGGCCCCAGGTCGGTGGTTCCGGGATACACGTGACCCAGGCCGTAGCGCCGGACGAACCCGGCCTCGCAGATCAGGTGGGCGGGCATCGTGGGCACCTCGCGATGGGAGGCGTACATGCCCTCGACGAAGTCGTGGTATGAGTGGGCTTCGTTGACGAAGCGCCGGCCCGCGCTGTTGACCGCGATCAGCCCGGGCTTGGCGCGGTCCAGCGAGAGGTGGGGAAACACGCCCCGGCTGCCGTCGGCCCGGCGCGTCACCGATACCGGGGTCCAGAACGCGCCGGGGCCCTGGGTGTCGGGCGCCACCGTGCCCCCTTCGGCCAGGCCCAGCTCGATGCCGTCGCCGGTGTTGCTGGTGCAGGCCACGCTCAGCTCGGGCGTGGGACGCGGCATGAAGCGCGCCCGCAGTCCCGCGTTGTGCCCGTAGCCGCCGGTGGCGATCACGACGCCGCGCGTGGCGCGCACCCGCAGCGTTTGTCCGTCACCCGTTCGCAGCACCGCACCCGCCACGGCGCCGCCGCGCCGCACCAGCGACTGCACCGTCGTCTCGAACAGCACCGGAACGTTCTGCTGCCGCAGGCTGTAGAACAGGCGGGCCGCCAGCGCGTTGCCCATCACCACCCGCGTGCCGCGCGAGTAGCGCAGGCGGTCGGTCAGGTAGCGCAGGAACAGCCGCCCGGCGTAGACGAAGTTGCCCACCGATTGGAAGCGGTTGATCAGCCGGGGGATGTCGTCCTTGCCAGCCATCATCCCGCCCAGCACCAGGAACTCGGGAATCGGCGGGCGGATGCGCTCGAAATCGCGGCCGAGCCGGCGGCCATCGAACATTTCCGGTGCCAGCGCCCGCCCCGAGACCGCCGCACCCGGCATGTCGCGGTAGTCGGGGTGCTTGCCGCTGGGCACGAAGCGCACCTCGCTGCGCTGGCGCAGGTAATCGATCGCCTGCGGCCCGGTGCGCAGGTAGGCGGCACGGATGCCGGTGTGGTCGAGCGCGCCGATCAGCGCGTCCATGTAGGCCGCCGCTGCGGCCTCGGTGTCGCCGTAGCCCGCGTCGCGGCTCTGGCGGTTGCCGGGAATCCAGACCGTGCCGGCCGAGGTGGACATGGTGCCGCCGACTTGATCGGTTTTTTCCACCAGCAGGGGCCGCAGCCCTTCCAGTGCCGCGACCAGCGCCGTGGCCATGCCCGCCGCGCCACCGCCGATGACCAACAGGTCGGTCTCGCGGTCCCAGTGTTCTTGCTCGCTCATCTCGTTTCCTCCTGATGCGCCCTCACGCCGCGGCGCGCAGCGTGGCGGCCAGGTGCTCGCCGGCCAGCATGCCGAAGACGCTCGACTTGGACAGCCCGCCCGAATAGCCGGCCGCTTCGCCCCCGCCTTCCAGGCCGCCGGTGCAGGCGCCCGCGGCATAGAGGCCGTCGATCGGCTGGCCGCCCTGGCCGAGCACGCGCGCCTGGCCGTCGGTGGCGATGCCGCCCATGGTGTAGGTAATGCCCGCGCAGACCTCGACCGCGTGGAACGGCCCCTGGCGCACCGGCCAGGCCCGGTAGGCGGTGGTGGTGCGGGGCGGCTGGCCCTCGGCCGGGCCGCCGTCGGCCAGCGCGTTGTAGCGGGCGACGGTGTCGGCCAGGGTGGCCGGCGGCAGGCCCAGTTGCCCGGCCAGGGCATCGAGCGTCGGCGCCGTGACCAGGCTGCCGCCCGCGCTCAGCAGGTAGGGGTTGGCGGGCAGCAGCCAGTCGCGGCCCGGCCCGTTCCAGGTCGCGTCGTCGAACACGATCACCGCCGACAGGGGGTCGTCCAGTTGCGCGATGGCGTTGGTGACGTACACGCCGCCCAGGCCTTCGTCGCAGAAGCGCCGGCCGCTGGCGTCGAGCACCAGGCCCGCCGTGGCCAGCGAGTCCAGCACCGGGTAGGGCCAGAGCGCGCCATCGGTCATGGCGCGGCGGTGCTGCACGTGGCCGTAGAAGCGGTCGGTGCCGACCAGGCGGGCGCCCACGGCCTCGGCCATGCGCAGGCCATCGCCCTGGCCGGTTTGCGCGTTGCGCTGCAACAGCCGCTCGGGGTGCGCGCAGACGTGGCGGCGCAACAGCGCCAGGTTGCCCTGGAAGCCGCCGTCGGCGATCACCACGGCCTGCGCCCGCAGCGTGCGCGGGGCGCCGTCGACCAGCACCTCGATGCCGGCGCAGCGCCCGTCTTCCATGACCAGTTGCCGGGCCTGCACGCCGCGCTGCAAGCGGCCACCCAGGCGTTGCAGGCTCTCGGCCAGGGTGCGCAGCATCACGTCGCCGGCACGGCCCTTCCAGTTCAGGCCGGTCTGGCGCACGCCCGGCGGCGACAGCGCGTTCTGGCGCAGGCCGTCGGGGCCGGCCTTGATGAAGCGCACGCCCAGGCTTGCGAGCCAGCGCAGCGTGCGCCGGGCGTTGTCGGTCAGCGCGGTGGCCAGCACCGGGTCGGTGGTGCCGCGCGTGGTGCGTTCCAGATTAGCGCGCACCCAGTCGGGCTCACCGGCCATGTCGTCCATGGCGATGTGAAACAGCCCGCCGGTGTAGCGGCTGTTGCACAGGTAGGCCTCGTCCGTGCTTTTTTCCAGCACCAGCACTTTGAGGCCGGCCTGCGCAGCGCGGTTCGCGGCGGACAGCCCGGCCAGGCCGGCGCCGACCACCAGCACGTCGGCATCGTTCGATGGGGTCATCGTGTGTTCCTCGCCGTCGTGTTCAGTACTTGGGCAGCAGGGTGTCGGCGATGATGCGCAGCACCTCGACGTAGCTCAGCAGCAGGCCGAGCAGCACCCCGGCCGCCGCAGTGCCGGCCAGGGCGAGCCAGAGCTGGCCGGTGGCCAGGCCACCGGCCCAGGCCGCGATCAGCACCAGCAGCGACAGGGCCAGGGCGACGCCCTTGCCGCGGGCCACCAGGAACTGGACGACGGGGTAAGTGGGGGTATTCATGCAAAAGAGTCCTTGGTTTGGCGGAAAGGTGGGCGCCCGTTGCTCAGGCCTGCCGCGCGCGCTCCGCCGCAAAGCGGCCGGCACGCCGGCCCGAGGTCATGGCCCAGCCGATGTGGTGGCCGTGGCCGGCAAGGATGGTCCCGCCCTGCCCGGCCGAGCCGGCCGCATACAGCCCGGGCATGACCCGGCCATCGGTTTGCGTCACCTCGTGGCGCACCGTCACGGCGAGCCCGCCTTCGGTGAACACGATCCAGCTCAGCACTGGCCCCAGGGCGTAGAAGGGACCGCGGCGCAGGCCGGGGCGGGTGTCGCCGGGCGGGAGCTGGTCGTTGAAGTCACGCACCTGGCGCTCCAGCACCTGCGCCGGCACGCCCAGGCGATCGGCCAGCCCGGCCAGCGTGGGCGCCTCGTGGTACAGGTCGGGCCGCGTGGCCTTGTAGTCGCGCAGGTAGGCATAGGCCACGCCCGGCGCGGTCGAGACGAAGTTGGGCCAATCCTCGAAGGCCTTGGCCAGCGCGTCGTCGAACACCAGGAAAGCCTCCTTGCCGGGTTGGTGGGGCACCTGCAGCTCGGGGCGCGACAGCTCGTCGGCGAAGCGCTCGCCGCGCCGGTTCACCAGGATCGCGCCGGCACGCAGCATCGACGGTTCGGGCGCGAGCGAGGCGGTCATGAAGCGGGTGACGAAGGGGCGGAACATCCACAGCGGCAGGTTCATCAGCGCGAACTGCATCGGCCGCGTCACCCAGCGCGAGGGCGGCAGGCGGCGCAGCAGCGTCTCGACCGGCGGCGCCTTGAAGCGCAGGCTCGGCCCCCACATGACCTCGGGGTTCTTGATGAAGCCGCCGACGCGCTGGGCGAGCTGGTGACCGTCGCCGGTGCTGGCCGGGTTGATCGCGTCCACGTGCGCGGCGTGCGGCACGTGCTCGCGCTTGAAGTCGGCGCTGGCGCTGAAGTCGCCGCTGGCGATGATCACGCCGCCCCGGGCCTGCAGCGTCACCGGGCCGCGGCCGTCGTGGGCCTCGACCCCGGTGATGCGGTCGCCGTCGCGCAGCAGCCGGTCCACACGGGCGTTCAGCCGGATGTCCACGCCCTGGCGGCGGCATTCCTTTTCCAGGTAGTAGGCGTAGGCGCGCGAATTGGGCAGCACGTTGTGCATGCGCGGTTTCTGGTGCGGTGGCTCGGGCATGGGGCCGTAGAAGCACAGCCCGATGCCGATCAGCCACTCCAGCGTCTCGGGCACATGGTCCACGAGCACGCGCCGCAGTTCCAGGTTTTCCTTGGCCGCGAGTTCCGGCGACAGGAACAGCGACATGTCGTTGAAATGCTCGTCGGGCGTGTCGGCAATGCCCTTGGCTTTCTGGAAGCGGGTGCCGGTGGCGGTGATCGAGCCGACCGACAGGCGGGTGGTGCCACCCAGGTGCGGGTTCTTTTCCAGCAGGATGACGCGCGCACCGTTCTCGGCGGCCGAGATCGCCGCCGCCATGCCGGAGCCACCGCCGCCGATGACGACCACGTCGAACGCCTCCGTCCGCCGCACTGCCTGATTGTTTGCCATATGCCTTCTCATGAAAGGGGGTACACAACCGCCAGCCACCGGAGGGTGGCTGGCCGGTGTTCAGGTCAGAGACGGCACGCCGGTGCAGCGGCGGGTGCGTTGGACGGCTCGAACACCTCTTCCACCACCGGTCGCATCTGGCCGCCCACGTTCTTCACACGGGCGATGAAGTTGGGCACGAGCAGTTGGTTGTCGGCCGCACGCACCGTGAGCTTGCCCAGGACGGTGTCGACCTGGGCGCCCCGCAGCGCCGCCATCACCTCGGCCGGCTTCGGGCTCTTGGCCAGCTTCACGCCTTCCAGCATCACCGCGGCCCCCAGGTAGCCCAGGCCCTCGGTCTCGGTCGGCGGGCGGTTGAACTTCGCGCGCCAGGCGGCGACAAAGGCCTTGTTGCGCGGGTAGTCGAAGTCAGGCCCATAACCGAGCGTGCCGACCATGTTTTCCTGGAAGTTGCTGGTGCCGCGCACCATGAAGTCCGACAGCATGGCGTGGCCCAGCACGGGGGTCTGGGGCATCAGGCCGAACTCGCCGGCCTGCTTCATGAAGGCAATGCCGTCCCGGGCGGGGATCGCCGCCCAGATGGTGTCGACCTTGGCCGCCTTGAGTTGGGCGATGTAAGGCGAGTAGTCCTTGGTGCCGAGCGGCACAAACAGGTTCAGCACCACCTTCTTGCCCTTGCCTTCGACCGCCTTCTTGAAGGACGAAGCGGAATCGTGGCCCCAGGCATAGTCCGAGGCGATCACCGCAAAGTTGTCGCCCTTGAGATTGGCCGCCCATTTGTTGATCATGGCGATGTCGATGGCATCGGACTGCACCGTCCGGATGGCGCGGGCCTTGCAGGTGTCGCCGGTGATCTTGTCGCTCTTGCTGATGGTGGCGAAGTAGGCCGCGTCCCAGCGGTCCAGGCTCTGCATGATCGCCAACGAGACCGCCGAACCGATCGAGCCGATCAGCAGGTTGTGGCCTTCGCGGGCCAGCTTCTCGGCGGCGCGACGGCCAGCGTCGGGGGTGCCCTCGTCGTCGCCTTCAGCGACCTCGATGCGGCGACCATCGACGCCACCTGCCGCGTTGGCCTCGTCGATCGCGAACTTGATACCACGCGCAACCTCTTCGCCCATCTCCGCCCAGACGCCCGTCTTGGAAGTGACGAGGCCCACCTTGACGGGCTCCTTGCCTTGCGCCCACGCGCCCATGGGCAGACAGGCGGCGACAGCAGCGCCCGTGATCAGGCGTGCCAGAGTTCTTCGAGCAAACATGGATGTCTCCTTGTAGGAATGAGAGAGAAAGCCGGAAGCGGTCCGGCAGCCGTTGAACAAAGGGGAAGGACAAAGGCTGAGGGCTGGGTTGCCGCAGGAGCGCTGGTCCGTGCGTCGCTGCCCCACCGCCGGCCTCAGACCATCACGTGGCGCTCCAGCTCCTCAAGCCCCTGGCGCGAATGCACCACCGGCCC
>NZ_BSPB01000057.1:0-21138 GCF_030160815.1 Hydrogenophaga electricum
TCCTGGCCTACTACAACGCCCGCAGGCCTCACTCGGCACTGGGCTACAAGCCTCCAGCATCCCGGCTCTCCGGGAACAATCTATTGCAACTCAACAGCTAGCCACGCCTCGGTGGGCGGTGCCCGCCGGCCAGGGTGACAGACCGCCACCGGCTTTACACAAACGATACAAACGCTTGATCGGCGCGTGACGTGGGCCATCGATCATGGCGGCATGGACGTCGCTACACTGGATCACATGAACGCGCGATTGCTGATGATCGAAGACGATGCGCGGCTGGCACAGATGGTGACCGCCTATCTGGGCCAGTCGGGCTTTGAAGTGACCCACGCGGCCGATGGCGAAGCCGGGCTCGAACAGCTGGCTCTGGTGCAGCCCGAACTGGTGATTCTGGACCTGATGATGCCGGGCATCGACGGGCTGGAAGTGTGCCGGCGCATCCGGGCGCTGCCCAACGGCCAGGCGCGGGTGCCGGTGCTCATGCTAACGGCCAAGGGCGACCCGATGGACCGCATCATCGGGCTTGAGCTCGGTGCCGACGACTACCTGCCCAAACCGTTCGAACCGCGCGAGCTGCTGGCCCGCATCCGCGCGGTGCTGCGCCGTCGCAGCGATGCCGGCACCACCACCGCCGCCACCCGCACCACACCGCTGCTGCGTTTCGGCTCGCTCGACATCGACCGCGACGCCCGCACCGTCACCGTGGCCGAGCAGCCCTGCGAGCTGACCTCCTACCAGTTCGACCTGCTGGTGGCCATGGCCGAGCGCGCCGGTCGCGTGCTCACACGCGACCAGATCATGGAAGCCGTGCGCGGGCGCGAACTCGAAGCCTTCGACCGGTCCATTGACGTGCACATCGGCCGCATCCGCAACGCCATCGAGGCAGACAGCAAGAACCCCAAACGCATCCTCACGGTGCGTGGCGTGGGTTACGTGTTTGCCAAGCAGCAGGAATGAACAGCCGCCTCGGGCAGAAGCTGTACCTGCGCATCTGGGCGGCCATCGTGCTGGCCGTCGCGGTGCTCACGCTGGTGGTGGGCTGGCTATGGCAGCTCGCGCTGGATCGGGAGCGGCAGCAGAACGAAAGCCGGCTGGCCGAACGCGAGATCATCCTGCGCGACGCAGCGGGTGAGGTGGTGGGCCAGGCGCCGGCGCGCGCGGTCCGCGTCCCCGGGGAAGGCTGGGAATTCCAGGTCATCATGCGCGATGGGCAGACGCTGTATGTGCAGCTGCCCCGGCCACCGCGCCCGGCCGGTGCGCCGCCTTCGAGCCGGCGCACGCAGGCCTGGCTGCAGTCGCCCCCGGGTTTTGCCTGGACGCTCGGCCTGGTCGGGCTGGCGGTGGCGCTGGGGGCCTACCCCATCGTGCGGCGCCTGACGAAACGGCTCGAAGGCCTGCAGAAAGGGGTGGAGCGCTGGGGCGATGGCGATCTGTCCACCCGCCTGCCGGTCCAGGGGCACGACGAGGTGGCCTTTCTGGCCGAGCGCTTCAACGCCTCGGCAGAGCGGGTGCAGAGTCTGTTGCTTTCGCACAAGACCTTGCTGGCCAACGCCTCGCACGAATTGCGCTCGCCGCTCGCGCGCATCCGCATGGGGCTGGAACTGCTCGGGCGCGACCCGTCGACGGCCGTCCAGCGGGCCGAGATCTCGCGCAGCATCGAGGAGCTGGACCAACTGATCGACGAAATCCTGCTGGCCAGTCGTCTGGACATGCGCGACGCCAACGACGCGTCGGCGGTCGGGCCCACGGAAGAGATCGATCTGGTCGGGCTGGCGGCGGAAGAGTGCGCCCGGACCGGAGCCGACCTGGAGATCGCCAGCGGTGCCACCCCGGTGCTGGTGCAGGGGCATGCCCGCCTGTTGCGCCGGCTGGTGCGCAACCTGCTGGAGAACGCCCGCCGCTACGGCACCCCGGCCGAGCCGCTGCCCGAAGGGCAGGCGGCGGTGAGCCTGGGCATTCAGGTCGAGCCGCCGATTGGCGCAGGGGTGGCACACGCCGTGCTGACGGTTGACGACCACGGGCCGGGCGTGCCCCCCGCGCTGCGCAGCCGGATCTTCGAGCCGTTCTACCGCTTGCCCGGTGCCAGCGAGCGCGAAGGTGGGGTGGGTCTGGGTCTGTCTCTGGTGCGCTCGATCGCGCAGCGGCATGGGGGTTCGGTGCGTTGCGAAGCGGCGGCCAGCGGGGGTGCCCGCTTTGTGGTGACCCTGCCCCTGACCTGATCGCTGAGGCGGTGGTGATGCGGCCGCAGGGGCGTTATATGCATCACAAAGTATTCATAAATCCCCCAAATGGGGGATGTTCGCGCCGGCGAAGCCGAAGCACAATGGCTTCGTTGCTGTCACAACGCCCAAGCAGAACAGAACCGGCAAACCTTTCGTGTCAACGACAGCGTTCGTTTGATCAGGTCTCCCAACGACGTCCTTCCAAGGACTTACAGCCACCTTCGGGTGGCTTTTTTTTGCCCCGACGCGGGTGCGCGGCCAAAAAAAAGACGCCCAAAGGCGTCTCTGGAGCGATGGCGCAGCCGCCTCAGTGGCCGTGGGCGACCACTTCGCCCGCCTTGAGCCGGTAGACCGTGCCGCAATACGGGCACTTGGCCTGTCCGGTGCGTGCCACATCGAGGAACACGCGCGGATGCCCGTTCCACAACTTCATGTCGGCCTTGGGGTTGGGGCAGAACACGCCACCATGGGCGTTGAGGTCCTGGGCGGTCAGTTCGACGTCGAGCTTGCTCATGGCGGGACTCCGTTTCAGACCTTGGCCAGCCAGTGGGCGTACTGGGGATTGCGTCCGTTGACGATGTCGAAGAACGCGCTCTGGATCTTCTCGGTGATCGGGCCGCGGCTGCCGGTACCCAGTTCGATGCGGTCGAGTTCGCGGATCGGCGTGACCTCGGCGGCGGTGCCGGTGAAGAAAGCCTCGTCGGCGATGTAGACCTCGTCGCGCGTGATGCGCTTTTGCACGATCTCCAGGCCCAGGTCCTTGGCGATGTGGAAGACGGTATTGCGGGTGATGCCGTTGAGGGCGCCGGCCGACAGATCGGGCGTGTAGATCACGCCGTTCTTGATCACGAAGATGTTCTCGCCCGCGCCTTCGGACACGAAGCCGGCGGAATCGAGCAGCAGGGCCTCGTCGTAACCGTCGTCCGTGGCTTCCATGTTGGCCAGGATGGAGTTGCTGTAGTTGCTCACCGCCTTGGCCTGCGTCATGGTGATGTTGACGTGGTGGCGCGTGTAGCTGCTGGTCTTGACGCGGATGCCGCGCTTGAGGCCCTCTTCGCCCAGGTAGGCGCCCCAGGCCCAGGCCGCCACCATCACGTGGATGGTGTTGCCCTTGGGGCTGACGCCCAGCTTCTTGTCGCCGATCCAGATCAGCGGGCGGATGTAGCAGCTTTCCAGCTTGTTCTCGCGCACCACGGCCTTCTGGGCTTCGTTGACCTGCTCCTTGGTGAAGGGCATGGGCATGCGCAGGATCTTGGCGCTGTTGAACAGGCGGTCGGTGTGCTCTTCCAGGCGGAAGATGGCGGTGCCATCCACCGTGTTGTAGGCGCGCACGCCCTCGAAGGCGCCGCAGCCGTAGTGCAGCGTGTGGGTCAGCACATGGATCTTGGCGTCGCGCCAGTCGACCATCTGGCCGTCCATCCAGATCTTGCCGTCACGGTCGGACATCGAGGGAATCACGGGGCTCATGGGGGTCCTTGTCTGCTCGGGTGGGTGGCCAGACACCGGCGCGGCGCGGCCAAAACCCCCATTTTAGGGCGGCTGGGCGGGTCTCAGGTGCCGCTGGTGCCGTCGGATTCCGGGGGCTCGGGCGGGCGCACCAGTTCCCAGTCGAGCACCTTGCCCTGGTGCACGCGCACGGTGACCGAGGACTGGCCGTTGTCGGTCCAGCGGTAGCGCTCGGGCTGTTCACCCTCGGCCGAGACCTGTTCGCCCAGCGCACGGGTCAGGCCGATCACGTGCATCAGGCTCATGCCGGGCTTGAGCTTGGCGTTGAGCATGACCGCGCTGGCGACCCAGCCCACCGGCTTTTCCGCGGCGCGCTTCATGACCGACATGAGCCGGGTGAAGTGCAGCAGCAGCCACATCAGCACGCCACCACCGGCGGCGGCCACGCCGGGCCAGCCCCAGTTGTGCCAGGCCATCACGAGCAGGCCGATCACAAGCAAAGGAACCAGAAAACGCTGGAAATTCATGCCGGTATTGTCGTGGCAGCCGGCACGGCCGGGTCTGCGGTTTCTGCTTAGGGATCAGCCCAGGCTGCGCACCAGGTTCATGGCGTCTTCGATGCGCTCGACCGCGTGGATGGTCAGCCCCTCGAAGGCCTTGTCGTTCTTCTTGGGCGCATTGGCCTTGGGCACCACCGCCACGCTGAAGCCGAGTTTGGCCGCTTCCTTCAGGCGCTCCTGACCGCGCGGGGCCGGGCGCACCTCGCCAGCCAGGCCCACTTCGCCGAAGGCGATAAAGCCTTTGGGCAGTGCCTTGCCACGCAGGCTGGAGGTGATGGCCAGCATCACCGCGAGATCTGCCGCTGGCTCGCTGATGCGCACGCCGCCCACGGCGTTGACGAACACGTCCTGGTCCATGCAGGCCACGCCGGCGTGGCGGTGCAGTACTGCCAGCAACATCGCCAGGCGGTCGCGGTCCAGCCCCACCGACAGGCGCCGCGGCGAGGGGCCGCCGCTGTCCACCAGCGCCTGGATTTCCACCAGCATCGGCCGCGTGCCTTCGAGCGTGACCAGCACGCAACTGCCGGGCACCGGCTCGGCGTGTTGCGACAGAAAGATCGCGCTCGGGTTGCTCACGCCCTTGAGACCTTTTTCGGTCATGGCGAACACGCCGATCTCGTTGACCGCGCCGAAGCGGTTCTTGATGGCGCGGATCAGGCGGTAGCTCGAATGCGTGTCGCCCTCGAAGTACAGCACGGTGTCGACCATGTGCTCCAGCACGCGCGGACCGGCCAGCGCACCCTCCTTGGTCACGTGGCCCACGAGCACGATGGCCGTGCCCGAGGCCTTGGCCGCGCGCGTGAGGTGGGCCGCGCATTCGCGCACCTGGGCCACCGAGCCGGGCGCGCTGGTGAGCTGTTCGGAATACACGGTCTGGATCGAGTCGATGACCGCGATGGCCGGTTGCTGGGCCTGCAGCGTGGCCAGGATCTTTTCCAGCTGGATTTCGGCCAGCACCTTCACCTGCGAGCCGTCCAGCCCGAGCCGGCGCGAGCGCAGCGCCACCTGCGCGCCGCTTTCTTCGCCGGTCACATACAAAGTGTCGCCCCCACGCTCCCCCGCTGCGCGTGGTCCGCTGCCCCCCGAGGGGGCTGCCACGCCTTGGGGCGGCCCGGCGGCGTGGCGCGCGCCGAGCGACTGCTTCTGCAGCGCATCCAGCGCCTGCAGCAGCAGGGTCGATTTGCCGATGCCCGGGTCGCCGCCGATCAGCACCACGCCGCCCTCGACCACACCACCGCCGAGCACGCGGTCGAGTTCGCCCAGGCCGGTGGGCGTGCGCTGCACGTCGGTGGCTTCGATGTCGGCCAGGGTGGTCACGGCGCTGGCCGGTGCCAGCGAGGCAAAGCGGTTCTTGCCGGTGCCGGCGCTTTCGGCCACCGATTCCACCAGCGTGTTCCAGGCGCCGCAGGCCGGGCACTTGCCCAGCCAGCGCGGGCTGGTGCCGCCGCACTCGTTGCAGATGAAGGAAGTTTTGTCTTTGGCCATGTGGCCGGCAATATAGTCGACACCCCGCCCGGCCCGATCAGGGGCGGTGCCCTCTTCACGCCAACACTGTGTCCGCTCCTCGTTCCTCTGCCTCGAATGCCCTTGCTCCCGCCACCGCCTTGCAGGCCCTGGCCCCGGGCGAGCGGCCGCTGTCGGCCGCAGCCCGCGCCTTCAATCTGCAACTGACCCGCGTCGACAAGCTGAAGGCGCAACTGGACGAACTGGACGCCCTGGGGCAGTCGCACCGGGTCGAACGGCACCGCTGGCTGGCGCCGCTGCGCCAGCGCCAGCAGGCGCAGCGGCGCGCCCTGGCCCTGGCGCTCGAAGGGCACCTGCAGAGCCAGGCGCTGAGCCGTGCGCAGCAGGCCACGGCCACCGACGCGCTGTGTGCGTTGGCGCAGTCGCTTGCCGACGAGGGGCACGCCGACATGGCCGCGTTGCACGACCGGCACAGCCGCCAGACCCTGGCCCAGAAGCGGCAGGCAGCGGCCGACGCGATGCGTGCGCGCCTGGAGGCGGTGCTGGGCGAGTCGCTCGCAACCGATGGCGATCCGCTGTCGGCGCAGGACGTGGTGCGCGAAGGCCTGGCACGCTGGCGCGCCGCGCGCGAAGAAGCCCAGGCGCGCCGCCAGGCCAAGGCCGAGGCCCGCAAGGCGCGGCAGAAGCCGGGCGCGCGGCAGGTCGAGGCACAGGCCCAGGCGGCCGACGCCGACACCCAGTTGCGCACCCTGTTTCGCCAGCTCGCCAGTGCCTTGCACCCTGACCGCGAGCCCGACGAGACCGAGCGCCTGCGCAAGACGGCGTTGATGAGCGAGGCCAACACCGCCTACGCGCGCAAGGACCTGGTCACGCTGATGCAGATCCAGCTGCGCGCCGAACTGGCCGATCCGGCTGCGGTCTCGCGCCTGGCCGACGACCGCCTGGCCGCGCTGACCCTGCTGCTCAAGCAGCAGGTGGCCGGGCTGGAGCGCGAGCGGGCGGCCCGGCAGGGCCAGCTGGCGGCCGAATTCGAACTGCCGCACGGTCAGGTGGCCAATGCGAACACGCTGAGACAGCACCTGCTGACGCAGGTGGCGGCACTGGAATCGACCGTGGCGCAGCTGGACCAGGATCTGGCGCAGGCTGAAGACACCGCGGGCCTCAAGCGCTGGCTCAACCGCCAGCGCGAGGCGCCGCGCCCGGTGCGGGCGGACCGCGATCCGGACGACTACGCCTGAGCCGGCGCGGGCCGGTGGTAGTGCCGGGTGATGGCGGCGACTTCCACCGAGTAGCCGGCGTACCAGCGCTCGCGGCCGAGTTGCTGCGCCATCAGGTGATCGGCGTGCTGCTTCCAGGCGCGGATGCTGGCCTCGTCGGGCCAGTAGGACAGGGCCACTTCCTGATCGCCTTCGGTCACGGCCACGAAATCCAGGCAGCCGAACCGGGTGAGCGCCAGTTCGCGCAATTGGGCGGCGGTGGCGCTGTATTCGGCATCGAGCGCCCGGGCCGTGGCGCGAAAGATCACCACGTGGCGGGCCACCGCCGGAAAGCCCTGCAGCAGTTCGCGGGTGATGTCGGCGGCCGGTGCGCTGCGGCAACCACGGGCGTTCTGGCCGCTCCACAGCGGTGAAAAATCGCCACTGCCCTGTTTTTCCCCATGCGCGCGCAGCGGCGCGATGGCGGCGGTGGCGGTCGGGAAGGCGGGTGCGGCCGGGTTCAGCGGCCCCAGTTCGCGCATCAAGCGGTTGACGATGCCACGCGCCGGCCGGCCGCTGAACAGCGTGGTCAGCTGGGTGTGGCGGGCCGCCTCGCTTTGCAGCGCGGCGCGGTGGATGGGGGACGTCAGCGCCTCGTCGCTGCACAGGTAGGCCGTGCCCACCTGCACGCCGGCCGCGCCCAGCGCCAGCGCGGCGCGCACGCCGGCCGCGTCGGCGATGCCGCCGGCGGCGATCACCGGCACGTTCACCGCCGCCACGATTTGCGGCAGCAGGGCGAAGGTGCCGACCTGGGTTGTGAGGTCGTCGGTGCGGAACATGCCGCGGTGGCCGCCGGCCTCGATACCCTGTGCGATCACGGCATCGACGCCGTGGGCTTCGAGCCAGAGGGCTTCTTCCACGGTGGTGGCCGACGACAGCACCACGCTGCCCCAGCCCTTGACGCGGGCCAGCAGGTCGGGTGCCGGTAGGCCGAAATGGAAGCTCACGATGGGCGGGCGGAACGGCTCCACCAGATCGGCCACGGTGTGGCTGAAGGGCACGCGGCCCGCGCCCGCCGGCACGGCGTCGATGTCCAGCCCCGCCTCGGCGTAAAAGGGCGCCAGGGTCTCGCGCCAGCGGGCTTCGCGCGCCGCGTCGGGCTCGGGCGGCGTGTGGCAGAAGAAGTTGACGTTCCATGGCCGGTTGGTGCCTTGCGACAGCCGGGTCAGCTCCTGCGTCAGCGCTTCGGGCGCGAGCATCGCGGCGGGCAGCGCGCCGATGCCGCCGGCCTGGCACACCGCCAGGGCCAGCGCCGAACCCTGGGAGCCCGCCATGGGGGCTTGCAGCAGCAGGGGGCCGTGGGTCAGGAGCGTGTGCAGGGGGGTGGGGGCGGTCGATGGCATGGCGGCATTGTCGCGCCCGGCAGCCTTCAGGGTTAACCCGGATGGGTGGGGGTCGGCAATCATTTAATATATTAAATAAATGAGCGAGCCCAACCCATCCTTTGTCCACCGCAACCTGCCGCGCCTGCTGCTCGAAGCGCGCGAGGCCGTGATGCAGCACACCCGCCCCAGTCTGCGCGAGCACGGCCTGTCGGACCAGCAGTGGCGCGTGCTGCGCGTGTTGGGTGAGCACGCGCGCGAGCCGGCCGGCGTCGAAACCGGCCGCGTGGCGCGCGAGGCACTGCTGCTCGGCCCCAGCCTGACCGGCGTGCTCAACCGCATGGAGCGCGACGGCCTGATCGCCCGCAACCGCTGCCCGCAGGACGCGCGCCGCACCGTGGTGCGCGCCACGCCCGCAGGGCTGGAGCTGGTGCGCGCGCTGTCCCAGACCATCGAATCGCACTACCAGTGGATGGAGGCGCAACTGGGCAAGCAGCGCCTGGCGCAGCTGTACGACCTGCTGGACGACGTGATCGCGCTGGAGGCACCGGGGGGTGTCGAGGCCGACCAGATCGAGGAATGAAACCCGCATGAATCCCCAACCCTATCTTCCTGGTGGCACCGTCTACGGCACGCTGCTGAACTTCCGGCGCGAACACGCGCTGTGGGCGCCGCGCATGCACGAGGCGCCCTACAAGTCGCCGCCACAGGCCCCGGTGCTCTACATCAAGACCGCGAACACCTTCACGCGCGCTGGTCAGCCCATCGCGCTGCCCGGGGGCGTGGCCGAAGTCGAGGTCGCGGCCAGCCTGGGGCTGGTGGCCGGCGAGGGCGGTGTGGTGGCGGGTGCGGTGCTGCTGAACGACGTGGCCATTGCGCACGAAAGTTACTACCGCCCGCCGGTCAAGTACCGCTGCGTGGACGGTTTCCTGGGTGTGGGGGGCGCGGTGCGGCCGGTCACGGACCTGGGCGAACTCGCCGCGCTGGTGCTGGAGCTGCGCGTGGATGGCGTGATGCGCCAGCGCACCGCCCTGGCCGACCTGGTGCGCGACGTGGCCACGCTGTGGGCCGACGTGAACGCCTTCCAGTCGATGCGGGCCGGCGACGTGCTGATGGTCGGCACCGACTGCCTGGACGACGGTTCGCGGCCGCGGGTGAAAAGGGGGGATTCGGTCGAGATCACCGCGACGGGCTTCAGCCCGCTGGTCAATGGTTTTGTGGGAGAGAACGCATGAAAAGAGCCCGCATTGCCTGGGCCGGCGCGGTCCACGACGCCGTCGAGAACCGCGGCGAACTCGAACTGCTCACACCCACTTTCCAAGGCCGGCGCGTCGGCTTTGACGAAGTGGTCTGGCTGCCACCGCTGTCGCCGATCAACCGTCCGCGCACCGTGCTGGCACTGGGCCTGAACTACGCCGACCACGCCAAGGAACTCGCCTTCAAGGCGCCCGAAGAACCGCTGGCCTTCGTCAAGGGCGAGGCCTCGCTCATCGGCCACCGCGCCTTCACCGTGCGGCCCGACGGCGTGAACTTCATGCACTACGAATGTGAGCTGGCGGTGGTGATCGGCCGGCCCGCCAAACGCGTGAAGACTGCCGACGCCCTGCAATACGTCGCTGGCTACACGGTGGCCAACGACTACGCGATCCGCGACTATCTGGAAAACTGGTACCGCCCCAACCTCCGGGTCAAGAACCGCGACACCTGCACCCCCATCGGCCCCTGGCTGGTGG
Source organism: Hydrogenophaga electricum (assembly GCF_030160815.1). Classification (NCBI taxonomy): domain Bacteria; kingdom Pseudomonadati; phylum Pseudomonadota; class Betaproteobacteria; order Burkholderiales; family Comamonadaceae; genus Hydrogenophaga; species Hydrogenophaga electricum. The sequence continues at coordinate 10,004 of NZ_BSPB01000057.1, forward strand.
ACGCGGCCGATGTGCCCGACCCCATGAACCTCGCGCTGCGCACCACCGTCAACGGGAAGCTCACACAGCAGGGGAACACGAAAGACATGATCTTCGACGTCGCCACGCTGATCGAATACTTCAGCGGCTTCATGACGCTCATGCCTGGCGACCTCATCCTGACCGGCACTCCCGACGGCGTGGTCGACTGCCAGCCGGGCGACGTGATCGTCACCGAGATCGATGGCATCGGCTCGCTCACCAACACCATCACCTCCGAAAGCAAGGCATGACGCAACGCATCGATCACCTCATCAACGGCAAAGCGGTTGCCGGCACCGATTACTTCGAAACGATCAACCCCGCCACGCAAGGCGTGCTCGCCGAAGTCGCTTCGGGCACCGAGGCCGAGGTCAATGCCGCGGTGCAGGCGGCCAAGGACGCCTTTCCCGCCTGGGCAGGCCTGCCCGCGACCGAGCGCGCCAAGAAGATCCGCGCGCTGGGCGACCTGATCGCCAAGCACGTGCCCGAGATCGCGAAGACCGAGACCGAAGACACCGGCCAGGTGATCGCGCAGACCGGCAAGCAGTTGATCCCGCGCGCGTCGGACAACTTCTATTACTTCGCCGAGATGTGCACCCGGGTCGACGGCCACACCTACCCCACGCCCACGCACCTGAACTACACGCTGTTCCACCCGGTCGGTGTCTGCGCACTCATCAGCCCGTGGAACGTGCCCTTCATGACCGCCACCTGGAAGGTGGCGCCCTGTCTGGCCTTCGGCAACACGGCGGTGCTCAAGATGAGCGAACTCAGCCCGCTGACCGCCGCGCGCCTGGGCGAGCTGGCGCTGGAAGCCGGCATCCCGGCCGGTGTGCTCAACGTCGTGCACGGCTTCGGCAAGGAAGCGGGCGAGCCGCTGTGTGCCCACCCCGACGTGCGCGCCATCAGCTTCACCGGCTCCACCGCGACCGGCAACCGCATCGTCAAGGCCGCGGGCTTGAAGAAGTTCAGCATGGAGCTGGGCGGCAAGAGCCCGTTCGTGATCTTCGACGACGCCGACCTGGACCGCGCGCTGGACGCCGCCGTGTTCATGATCTTCAGCAACAACGGCGAGCGCTGCACAGCCGGCTCGCGCATCCTGGTGCAGCAGAGCATCTACGCCGACTTCGTGGCGAAGTTCACCGAGCGCGCCAAGCGCATCGTGGTGGGCGACCCGCTGGATGAGAAGACCACCATCGGCCCGATGATCAGCCAGGCGCATCTGGCCAAGGTGCGCAGCTACATCGAACTGGGCCCGAAGGAGGGCGCGACGATGCTGTGTGGTGGCATCGACCGGCCGTCGTATGCGGCCGAGCTGCCGGCGCATGTGGCGGCTGGCAACTACGTGTGGCCGACGGTGTTCGCTGACGTGGACAACCGCATGAAGATCGCGCAGGACGAGATCTTCGGCCCCGTGGCCTGCCTGATCCCGTTCAAGGACGAGGCGGACGCGATCCGCATCGCCAACGACATCCAGTACGGGCTGTCGAGCTATGTCTGGACGGAGAACATCGGCAAGGCGCATCGGGTGGCGGCTTCGATCGAAGCGGGCATGTGTTTCGTGAACTCGCAGAACGTGCGGGATCTGCGGCAGCCGTTTGGTGGCACCAAGGCCTCGGGGACCGGACGCGAGGGCGGGACCTGGAGTTACGAGGTGTTCCTGGAGCCCAAGAACGTCGCGGTGTCCATGGGGTCGCATCACATTCCTCATTGGGGTGTTTGATTTGCGCTCCTCTGCTGTTTCGCTCTTCTACCTGGGCGGGCTCGGAGGACCGGGGTACCCGGTTCCGCTCATGTCCCCCGAAACGGGCTTTGCCCGTTTCTCCTCCTTTACTTCGCTGCACCGGGTACCCCGGTCCTCCGAGCCAGAAGCGATGTTGGCGCGAACCGGTGGAGAACCGATGCGCAGCGAGAAGGCGGTGATGGGTGTGTGCCGCAGCGAAGTAAAGGAGGAGGGTTTTGTGCAGCAAAACCCGGGGGACATGAGCGGAGGCACACACCCATCGCCGCCTTCTCAGAACAAACGCCAGCCGAGCAACGGCACCAACACCACGGCAACAAACCGGAGACAAGCCAAATGGGCAAAGTAGCACTGGTCGGCAAGATCACCCACGTCCCCTCGATGTACCTCAGCGAACTCGACGGCCCGCGCAAAGGTACCCGCCAGGATGCCATCGACGGCCACAAAGAGATTGCGCGCCGCTGCAAGGCACTGGGCGTCGACACCATCGTCGTCTTCGACACCCACTGGCTTGTCAACGCCAACTACCACCTCAACTGCGCGCCCCACTGGTCCGGCACCTACACCAGCAACGAACTGCCGCACTTCATCAGCAACATGGGCTACGCCATCCCCGGCAACCCCGAGCTCGGCCAACTGCTGGCGAAGGTGGCCAATGAACACGGCGTCGAAACCCTGGCCCACCACGCCACCACGCTCGGCCCCGAGTACGGAACCCTCGTGCCCATGCGGTACATGAACGCCGACCAGCACTTCAAGGCGGTCTCGGTCTCGGCCCTGTGTACCTCGCACTACCTCAACGACAGCGCCCGCCTCGGCTGGGCCATGCGCAAGGCCGTTGAAGAGCATTACGACGGCACGGTGGCGTTCCTCGCCAGCGGCAGCCTCAGCCACCGCTTCGCGCAGAACGGCCTCGCGCCCGAGTTCGCGTTCAAGATCTGGAGCCCCTTCCTCGAACACCTGGACCAGGAGGTCATCCGCATGTGGAAGGCTGGCGAGTGGAAGGCCTTCTGCGAGATGCTGCCCGAGTACGCCAGCAAGGGCCACGGTGAAGGCTTCATGCACGACACGGCCATGATGCTCGGCGTGCTGGGCTGGAGCGAATACACCGGGCAGGCGGATGTCGTCACGCCGTACTTCGGCGCCAGCGGTACCGGCCAGATGAATGTGCTGTTCCCGGTGCTGCCGGTCAGCGGCGCGGCCATTCCGCCAGCCGTGGCCTCGCGCGCGGACGGCTACACCTCGGTGGCCACGAGACTCTGAACATGCCCCATCTCGTCATCCTCTACACCCCCAACCTCGACCAGCCCCTGGACCAGGGGGGGGCCGACATGCGCGGCCTGTGCCGTGCCCTGGCAGACGCCATGCTGGCGGTGCGCGACGAGCAGGACCAACAGGTCTTCCCCACCGGGGGCACGCGCGTGCTGGCCTACCCGGCCGCGCACTGCGCGGTGTCGGATGGTGGCGCCGCCGGTGAGGCGGCGGGCATGGGGGGCGACTACGCGTTTGTCTACCTGAACCTGCGCATGGGTCGGGGCCGCAGCGCTGCCGTGCACCAGCGGGTGGGCGCAGCGCTGCACGCGGTGGTGAAAACCCGGTTCGCCGAGCAACTCGCCCGCCGTCCCATCGGCATCACCGTGCAGGTGGACGAAGGCCACGAGGTCTTCGACGCCAAGACCAGCTCGCTGCATCCCCTGTTTCCGAAGAAGTGAGTAGTCCCATGTTCGACGACACCCTTGTCCAGCAGCTCGCCGCCGAGCTGCAACACGCCCAGCAGACCCGCACCCAGGTCGAGCACTTCTCCAAGCGCCACCCCGGCATGACCGTCGAAGACGGCTACCGCATCGGCCGCGCCTGGGTGGATCTGGAGAAGGCTGCCGGCAAAAAGGTCATCGGTCACAAGATCGGCCTGACCAGCCGCGCCATGCAGATCAGCAGCCAGATCGACGAGCCCGACTACGGCACCCTGCTCGACGACATGCTCTACACCGCGAAAGCGGGTGAGGTGCTGGAGATTCCGGTGAAGAACTTCATCGCGCCGCGCGTGGAGGTCGAACTGGCCTTCGTGCTCAAGGCGCCGCTGGCCGGACCGAACGTGACGGTGGACGACGTGCTCGCGGCGACGGACCACATCACCCCCGCCATCGAGATCATCGACGCGCGCATCGAGCAGTTCGACCGCCACACCAAGGTGATGCGCAAGGTCTACGACACCATCAGCGACAACGCGGCCAACGCCGGCATCGTGATCGGTGCGGGTGACCCGGCCTTCCGCGCTGACCCGCACGCCACCAACCGCCCCTGGTGCGGCGCCATCCTGCGGCAGAACGGCGCGGTCGAAGAGACGGGCCTGGCCGCTGGCGTGCAGGGCGACCCCGCCATCGGCATCGCCTGGCTGGCCAACAAACTGGCGCCCTGGGGCGAAGGGCTGGAAGCGGGTGAGATCGTGCTGGCCGGCAGCTTCACGCGGCCGGTGGCGGCGAAAGCGGGCGACCTGTTCGAGGCGGACTACGGCCCGCTGGGCTGTTTGAAGTTCAAGTTCATCTGATCGACCGAAGGAGACCCGAATGGCCGACGCCTTCCTCAAACCCGCCCGCTTCAGCGACGCCGAATGGGCCGCGCGCGTGCAGCTCGCCGCCTGCTACCGCATCTTTGCCCACCTGGGCTGGGCCGAGCTGATCTACAACCACATCTCGCTGCGCGTGCCCGGGCCCGACGAGCACTTCCTCATCAACCCCTTCGGCCTGCACTACACCGAGGTCACTGCGTCCAACCTGGTCAAGGTGGACGTGGACGGCAACATCATCGGCAATCACGACTGGCCGATCAACCCGGCCGGCTTCACCTTCCACGGCGCCATCCACGCCACGCTGCCCGACGCGCACTGCGTGATCCATGTGCACACCACGCCGACCATGGCCGTGTGTTGCAGCGAAGAAGGCCTGAGCTTCACCAACTTCTACGCCGCGCAGCTCTGGGAGAAGGTCGCCTACCACGACTTCGAGGGCATCACCGTGCACCTGGAAGAAGGGCAACGCATCCTCGCCAGCGCCAACGGAAAACCGGTGCTGCTGCTGCGCAACCACGGCCCTGTGGTCATCGGTCACACACTGGCGCAGGCCTTCAACCTCATGTGGCTGGTGCAGCGCGCGTGCGAGATCCAGGTGGCCTCGGCCACGCTGGGCCAACAGCGCCAGATTCCGGTGCCGGTGCTCGAAGGCTGTGTGCGAGACTCGCTCAACTTCAATCCGAAATATGGCGCCGGTGAAGATTCCTTCGCCGCCATGCAGCGCCTGATCGACCGCATCGACCCGGGCTACCGCGCATGAGTGATACCCCTGTTTTCCAGAAAGTGGCCATCGTGGGCGTCGGCGCCATCGGCGGCCTGTTCGCCGGCTGGCTCGGCTCGCGCCTGCCGGCCGGGCAGATCCAGCTTTCGGCCGTGGCACGCGGCAACACGCTACGCACCTTGCGCGATCAGGGCCTGACCTGGGTCGATGGCGATGGTGCCGAACACCGCGTGCCGGTGAACGCCAGCGACGACCCGGCCAGCCTGGGCGTGCAGGACCTGGTGATCGTTTCGGTCAAGGGCCCGGCCATGCCCGTGGTCGCGCCCGCCGTGCGCGCGCTCATGGGGCCGCACACGGTGGTGCTGGTCGCCATGAACGGCGTTCCCTGGTGGTTCTTTGATGGCCTGCCGGGCGAGGCCGCCGGCCTGCAATTGAATGCGGTCGATCCCGGTGGTGCGACCGCTATGAACATCCCCACATCGCAGGTCATCGGCTGCGTGGTGCACGCCAGCGCCGCCGCGCCCCAGCCCGCCCGCATCGAACGCATCAAGAACAACCAGCTCATCATCGGCGAGCCTGCGGGCGGTGTCTCGCCGCGCCTGCAGGCGCTGGACCAACTGCTGACGCAGGCCGGCTTCGGGGTCACGGTGTCCGAACGCATCCAGCGCGACATCTGGTTCAAGCTCTGGGGCAACATGACCATGAACCCGGTCTCGGCCATCACCGGCGCCCCCTGCGACCGCATCCTCGACGACGAACTCGTGCGCGGCTTCTGCAGCGCCGTGATGCGCGAGGCGCAGGCCATCGGCGCGCGCATCGGCATTCCCATCGACCAGAACCCCGAAGACCGCCACGCCGTCACCCGCAAGCTCGGCTCGTTCAAGACCTCGATGCTGCAGGACGTGGAAGCCGGCCGCCCCATCGAGCTCGACGCCCTGGTCGGCGCCGTGCGCGAGATCGGCCAGCACCTGGGCGAAGCCACGCCCAACATGGACGCGCTCATGGGCCTGACCCGTTTGGCCGGGCAAATGCGCGGCCTCTACCCCGAACCGACCCAGACACCATGAAGATCCCCCAGAACGCCTTCCGCGACGCCCTGAAAGCCGGCCGGCCGCAGATCGGCTGCTGGGTCGGCTTCGCCAGCCCCGACGTGGCCGAGGCCCTGGCCGGCTGCGGTTTTGACTGGTTGCTGATCGATGGCGAGCACGCGCCCAACGATCCGCGCAGCGTGCTCGAACAGCTGCGCGCCGTCGCGCCCTATGCAGCCACACACCCGGTGGTGCGCGCGGTCGAAGGCAACGTGGCCCTGGTCAAGCAATACCTCGACATCGGCGCGCAGACCCTGCTGATCCCGATGATCGACACCGCCGAACAGGCTGCACTCATGGTCCAGGCCATGCGCTACCCGCCCGAAGGCATCCGTGGCATGGGCGCGGCACTGGCGCGCGCCTCGCGCTGGAACCAGGTCGACGACTACCTGAACCAGGCGAATGACCAGATGTGCCTGCTCGTGCAGGCCGAGACCGTGACCGCGGTGAACAACCTCCAAGCCATCGCCGAAACCGAGGGCGTGGACGGCGTGTTCTTCGGCCCGGCCGACCTCTCGGCCAGCATGGGCCACCGCGGCCAGCCCGGCCACCCCGAAGTGCAGAAAGTCATCCTCGAAGGCATCGCCACCGTGCGCGCCGCCGGCAAGGCCGCCGGCATCCTCGCCACCGACCTGGCGCTGGCGCAGCAGTACCTCGACGCGGGCGCGCTGTTCGTGGCGGTGGGGGTGGACACGACGCTGCTGGTGAAGGCGGCGAGCAGCCTCGTTCAGCGGTTCAGCGCGGGCGCCACCAAGGGGCCGGCTGTGCCTTCGGGCGGGTACTGAGCGCCGACTTGGCGCCAAATCTGAAGAAAAAAATCTTCGAGGCCTCGGTTTCTGAAGAAAAAAATCGGGCGTCTGAAGATTTTTTCTCGCCACTTACTCGGGCAGGTGGCAGACGGCTTCGATGTTGTTGCCCTCTGGGTCGATCACGAAGGCGCCGTAGTAGTTGGGGTGTCAGTCCGGGCGCAGGCCGGGCGCGCCGTTGTCTTTGCCGCCAGCGGCCAGGGCAGCCTTGTAGAAGGCGTCCACCTGCGCGCGGCTGCTGGCGCGCCACGCCAGATGGCAACCCGATGTGGCCGGTGGCCCGCCGTAGGGCGAAGGCCCGTCGATGAACCACACGTCGGCCTTCTTGCCGTCGGGCTCGGCGGCGTCCGGGTAGGCAAAGCCGACCATGTTGGAACCGTAGTTCCCTTCAAAGCAGACGCTGTAGCCCAGCGGCGCCAGGGCCGCGCTGTAGAAGGCCTTGGCCTTGGCGATGTTCGTCACGCGAAACGTCATGTGGTCGAGCATGGTGGGGTCCTTGAGTGGGGGTATTTGGTGTGCAAGAAGGCACTACAGAACTGTACATGTATACAGTTATTTGTGGAAGGGTTTTGCACGTCCGACCTGGTCATTCCGAGGTGGAGAAGAGCAACCTCGCCACCGACCCGGCGTTGGCGCAGCAGTACCTCGACGCGGGCGCGCTGTTCGTCGTGGTGGCGGTGGGCACGACGCTTCTGGTCAAGGCCGCCAGTTTCTTGGTTTGGCGCTTCAAGGGCGCGCCGCCAACAGCGTGACCTCGGTGTCGGGCGGGTATTGAACGGCTGGTAGTTTTCGTTGGATGTTTGCACCGATGCCGCGCCAACTACAAGCCACTTCTACAGTGCGTTGAGTGGCGGGAACAGGCTGAAAACAGTCGTTGACGTCCAAGGTTCAAGAGACCGGTATTCGTGAGACAGGGCATATGAGCCGCAAGCATTGCCGTTTTCAATCGCTTGCAGCGATGCGGAGACGGTCCACCCGAAAAGTTTCGTGCCTCGCAACCGCAGCTTCTTGGCAACGGCAACCCTAGACGCCCGGCAAACTTCTGCCGCTGCAAATGATCGTCAGCGACTTCGCACCCCTCGTCATGGCGACATAAAGATCTTTGGTACCGAGCGAGTCGGCGTCCAAGATCACAGCATGGTCGTACTCGAGTCCCTTGACCAGCAACGTCGTGCCGATGAGCTTCTGGTGCCTGATCGGCCTGCCCGTGTGCCGCATCTGCCTCTGGTACAGGTTCGCGGATTCAAGGAACGTCGCCGCTGACCCACCTATGTGCAGTTCTAGGACGCTCATGAAGCGGTAGAGCAGATCCCGCCGGTAGGCCGCGGTCTCAGGGTTGTCCTTCAGCAGCAAGATGAAGGCTTTGAGGTTCTTGCTCATCGGCGTCGTGAGGTACAGGTTCGCGGCCGCCAGCAACTCGGGATACTTCGTGGCCTTCGTCTGCTTGGCAATGTTGCCGAGCTTGGTGCCAGCGGTCAGCGTCTTGTCGACACCGGTGAAGCAGTCCTTGGCGAAATCCACGACGTGAAGGAACCTGGCCTTCGTGGTCTTGGCGGAATCGAGCTTCTTGACGAACGAGAAGAGCGCCTTGCCCTCCACTTCCTCAATTGATGAGAACCGGCCTCCCATGGTACGAGCCAGACGGTGGGTCTTGTTCTTGGATTCCTGATCCCCGCCGTGTAAGGCAATCACGGAGGCGGTGTTGCCCAAGTGCTCACAGAGAATCGCGTACTGCTTGTTGGGTAGGTACTGGGGATCGGTGTAGGCCCGTTTAACGCATGCAGGCAAGCCGTTCATGAGGTCAATCTTCTGACCCTGCTCCAAGGTTTTTCTTGCGGCCTTGAGCCATGCACCCAACAACGGCTGTCCCGCATTGACCCAACGCCATGGCTTCTCCAACTGACCCAAGCAGGCGAAGTGCGGATAGATGCTGGTGTCCCAGTCCACGGGCTTGGCGTCGTCAAAGTCGAAAATGGCCTGCATGGGATCACCCAGAATGCGGGTTGGCAGCATTTCGGCCAACGCGCATACAAGACCGTGCTGCAGATCCGAACAATCTTGGTACTCGTCCACATAGACGCCCGCGTAGGTGGCTTTGACGGCACGGCGAACAAAGTCCTTTTTCAGCAGGTTTGAACATGCCTCGTAGAGCGTCGCCCACTGCTTGCTAGTCGGGTTTTCAATCTTCCACCCAGAATTCTTCGGGTAAGCGAGGCAGAGGCGAAGTGACCAACTGGCAATGGTGTCAATCTGGTACCGGGACGCAGGAACACCGAGGGTGCTCATCTTCGTCTTGATGGAATTGATCCCGGCGAACGTGTGAGTCAAGATCAACTGACGGTGGGTGCCCACCTTCACCGCCATGGCAATCAGGTGCGTCTTGCCGTAACCAGCAGGAGCGATGACATATCCCTTGCCGGCGCATTCACCGAGCTTGATTGCCAGTTCTTCAGACATGCTCAGCCCATTCCCAGAGCTTGAAGAGCTTCACAAGAATGTCCTTCTTCGAAAAATCGGGATCACCGAAAGAAGGACTGATAGCCTGAGCCCACAAGTCCCCTCGGGTGATGTCCTTGAACCAGTCGCAACTCTTCGCAGCCTTCCCGATGGCAAGTCTCAGATCGGCACTTTCCGCCCACGTGTCAACGTCTTCACTGAGTTCCTTCAGGTACTTGGAACGCACGTTGGCATAGACGGTCAAGCTGGGAACGGTTTGGGCTAGTTTCACACTTGCGATCACACTCGCCCATGGCAAGTCTTGAAAGGCCCGCTCCTCCAACGAGAGCTTGTCGGTCCACACATGAACCGGAATGCCTTTGTCTCTCAACTCAGCTTCATGTGCGGGCGAGAACTGTTTCTCGGCGTCTCCGTCAGCAAGCACGCAGACCTCATAGCCAAGCAGCTTGAAGGCTTCGGCCAATGCTTTGATCTTGCTCGCACCACCAGCGTTCAACAAGGACACGCCTTGGTATGAGAACGGATCCTTTCCTTTCCCGAACTGGTAGTCGTCAAAGCCTCTGAGGAAACCCACTTCCGTGGCCCCTTCACAGACTACGACCTTCTTAGACAGGAAGGCTTCAGCGCTGGATCGAATCTTCCCCTGTGCCTCGTGGGCAACCAAGCCTTCACAGAAGGCGGGAATGACCCGTACAGTGCCAGCCTTGCTGTGAACTATGTAGAGCTCATTGACGGTGAGCTCACGAAGCACGACAGGTGAATGGGTGGTCAAGAAATACTGACCCCGCTTGTCCTCCCTCACATGCTTCAGGAGCCGAGAAATGCGGTGAGGCTCAAGCCCGAATTCAACCTCGTCAAAGAGAGTCACATGGCCCTCTTCAAGCCCCATTTTCTGAATGCCGCACAACAGCATTCGCCGTGACCCCAGCCCCAATTGGCGAAGCGGAATGTCGCCGTCATGAAGAGCAAGACCACCGACCTTCAGGTTCACCGAACTCAGGTCCAGGTGGGCCTTGTAGGCTTCTACGACGGGCACACCCAAAATCTTGGCGACCTCCTGAGACTTCACGGCAGCAGCGTCAAAGTTCTTCAGCGTGTTGGGCCTGTCAGCGTCAAGCGAGGTGCGGGCCGTCCTTGAAGCATTGGCAAGCAACTCGTTCAGGCTCTGCGCTTCAGTGAGCTTTGCCAAGGCCGTGCCTGTCGCCCATGAAAGTTGCCTTTCGCTATAGGCTCCGATCAGGCCCACGCTGACCTTGTTGCGATCAGCCTGCTTGAAGGGCACACCGTCAGGATTGCGATCACAAACCACCAGCCACTTAGGCTCCAAGTCCTTGCCGACCGTGAAGCGGATTGTCAGGACGGATTCAAGGGCGTCGTCGGCTTCGTCAACGAGCATCCCGGTCTTCGCGTCCCAACCTCGCAGGTACTGGCCGTATTTTTGGAGGGAGACGAAGTCTTCAACGAGATCGCCGATGGACACCTCAACGACGATGGCGTTTTCTACCTTGCCCTGGTAGAAATCCGAGTCGTTGAGAGTCAGGTTCCACTGGGGATAGAACGCATACCTGATTGCCTCAAGGATCGTGGATTTGGACGAGTCGCCCTTCCCAATGAGACAGAAGATGTCCGATGTTGGAATGAACCGCCCCGGGTTTCACGGAGGCCCGTTGGCTTGAGTCAGGCCGACGTGGCCTGCTGCTCAAGAGTGCGATAGTAGTTGGCCTCGAACTCG
>NZ_BSPB01000058.1:0-20467 GCF_030160815.1 Hydrogenophaga electricum
TGGGCGCGGGCCACGCTGCAGCAGGCGGTCGGCCAGGCGGCCCAGCGCGGGGTCGACCAGCGCGTCCAGGGCGCGGGTGAGCAGCAGCACCAGGCCCAGCGCCACCAGGGGCGCACCGGCCACGCTGGCGTAGTGGTGCGGCAGGTGCACGTACAGCGGCAGCGAGACGAAGGCCAGCGGTGCGCCCAGCGCGCCATAGCCCAGGCCCGTGCGCCAGGGCAGCGCGGGCCGTTCGGAGGGCTGGGCGAGGGCGGCCATGGTGGGGCGGTTCAGGACGCCGAAGGGCCCAGCAGCGCGTTGCGCAGCGCCGGGGCCGAGGTCTGTGGCGCGAGCCAGATGCCGAAGAAGCGGTGCGCGTAGTCGGCGTCGGCGATCTGCGCCGTGGGCCGGCCGTTGTGGAAAAAGCGCACACCGCCCTGGCCGTCGTGCAGGCCGAGCAGGCGGTCCTGCGCGGCCACGTCGGGAAAGGCCTGTGTCATCAGCGCCAGCCAGGTGCGCGCCTGTTCGTCGCTGAACGGGGCCACGCGCCGCATTTCGGCGATGGAGCGCTCGGCGATGGCCTCGCCTTCGAGCTTGCGGTCGTAGACCAGTTCGAGCGCGAAGCGGTGGCGCGCGTACTGCTCGGGCTCGAAACCGGGCACGGTCCAGAGCCGGATTTCGTACACGCGCAGACCGAAGAAGCGCAGCACGCCGCTGCCGCGCAGCCCGGCCTGGGCCAGGGTGTCTTGCAGTTCGGTGGGCAGGGCGGGGGAAGCCAGGGTGGTGTCGGACATGGTGGCGGCGGTCAGAACGAGGGCGGCGGTCCCGCAGCGCAGGGCCTGGCGGCGGCTCAGGCGTGCGGTGCTCATGGCTGGGGCTTGCGCAGGGTGAACTGGACGACGTCGGTGCTGCCGGCGTCGAAGGCGGCTTCGCAGTAGGCCAGATAAAAGTGCCAGATGCGCTGGAAGCGCGCATCGAAGTCCTGGCGCCGCACTTCGTCGGCGGCCTGGGTGAAGGCCTCGCGCCAGCGGCGCAGGGTCTCGGCGTAGTCGGGCCCGAAGGCGAGCCGGTTCTCGACCACGAAACCCGCGCGCCGGGCTTCGGCCTCGAAGGCCGATACGCTGGGCAGCAGGCCACCAGGGAAGATGTACTGCTGGATGAAGTCGGTCGAGCGGCGGTAGCGCTCGAACAGGTCGTCGCGGATGGTGATGGTCTGGATGCAGGCGCGGCCACCGGGCTTGAGGCAGGCGCGCAGCGTGTCGAAGTAGCCGCGCCAGTATTCGTGGCCCACGGCCTCGAACATCTCGATCGAGACGATGGCGTCAAAGGGCTGGGCGGCGTGCTTCGCCGGCAGGTCGCGGTAGTCGAGGTACTGCAGTTGTGCGCGGTCGGCCAGGCCGGCGGCCTGCAGGTGCTGTGTGCCCCAGCCGAGCTGTTCGCGCGAGAGGGTGACGCCGGTGATATCGGCATTGAACTCGCGCGCCGCAATCTCGGCCAGACCGCCCCAGCCGCAGCCGATTTCCAGCACCCGCGAACCGGCCTCGACCCGGGCCTCGCGCAGGGCGCGCCGCACCTTGGCTTGCTGGGCGGCCTGCAGGTCGGCGCCGCGCGCATCGCGGCCTTCGAACCAGGCGCTGCTGTAGCTCATGGTGGGGTCGAGCCAGAGGCGGTAGAAGTCGTTGCCGAGGTCGTAGTGGGCGTGGATGTTGCGCGCGCTGCCAGCGCGCGAGTTGCGCCGCAGGAGGTGGCGCAGCCGGTAGGCCATGCGGCCCCACCAGTGGCCGTAGACCACGCCTTCGAGGTGTTCGCGGTTGCGCAGGCACAGGCGCAGCAGGGCAGCCAGATCGGGACTGTCCCAGTCGCCGTCGAAGTGGCTTTCGGCCAGGCCGATGTCGCCCGACTTGAGCGTGCGCTCGAACACCCCCCAGTGCGTCACGCGCAGCGTGGCGTGGGGCGCCGACGGGTCGGCCGGTGCGCCGGCAGGCAGGCGCCGGTGGCTGCCGTCGGGCAGGTGCAGCTCGAGCTGCCCATGGGGCAGGCGTTCGAGCAGGCGCAGCACGCGGCGGGCGGCCAAGGGGGCCTGGGCCGGCAGGGCCGGGGCGGACAGGGGCGCGGTGGTGGTGTTCATCGGGTGACGAAGTGCTCTGGCGCAGCGGGTTTGGCGAAGAAGGGCACGCGCTTGATCCACAGGCGCAGCGCCTGCCAGTGGATGCGGGCGATCACGCCGAGCGTCATCAGCGGCATGCCGAAGAAGGCCCGTCGCGCGCTGGCCGGGGTCAGGGGTTCGAGTCGGCCGCTCACGCTGGTCTGCAGCAGTGGGCCCTGCTCGTCGTGCAGGTCGACACGCGCCAGGGTGTGCATGCCCTGGCGCTCGAAGCGGAAGCGGTACTGCCCGGCCACGCGGCAGAACGGAGAGACGTGAAAGACCTTGTGCGTCGTCTGTTCGCGGCCCCAGGCCAGCTCAGGCCCGGCCAGCAGGTAGGCGTGGCGTTCGCCAAAGGTGTTGTTGACTTCCGCCACCACCGCCGCGAGCGAACCGTCGGCGCGGTGCGCGTACCAGAAGCTGACCGGCTTGAAGGCGTAGCCCAGCACGCGCGGGAAGGTGTGCAGCCAGACCTCGCCGTCGGCGTCGTGCACGCCTTCGCGCTGCAGCAGGGCCTCGAACCAGGCCAGCGCATCGTCGCCGCCTTCGCCGTGGTCGCGGTCGTGGAAGCTGAGGGCGCCAAACCGATTGCGCCGCAGCGCCGGGGCCGGTTGCTGACGCAGGCTGCGCAGTGGCAGGTGCAGGAAGTAGCTGGGGTAGCGGAACGTGTGTTCCGCCGGGCGCAGGCGCCGGTGCCAGACCTGTCCGAACCCGATCAAGGGCTGTGCGCCGGGGTTCATGCCGCCCCCCTGAGGGGCGCCGTCGGCCAGTTCCGCAGCGCTTCGAGCACACCGTCGGCCGCGGTCAGGCCGGCGCGCAGGCCGTCTTCGTGGAAGCCGTAGCCGCACCAGGCGCCACCGAACCAGGTGCGGCGTTGGCCCTGCAGCCAGGGCAGCTCGCGCTGGGCTTCGATGGCCGCGCGGTCGAACACCGGGTGGCTGTAGGCGATGCGCCGGTGTACCTGGTTTTCGTCGATGGCGCGCGCGGGGTTGAGCGAGACGATCACCGGCCGCTGCCACGGCAGCGGCTGCAGCCGGTTGATCAGGTAGTGCAGGCACACGCGCGCCTGCTCCTGCGGGGCCTGCGGCGCGCGCTCGTAGTTCCAGGCCGCCCAGGCTGCCTGCCGCTGCGGCAGCACCGTGGTGTCGGTGTGCAGCACGGCCTCGTTGGGCTGGTAGCGGATGGCGCCCAGCACGGTGCGCTCGGCGGCCGTGGCGTCATCGCCCAGCAAGGCCAGCGCCTGGTCGCTGTGGCAGGCCAGCACCACGGCGTCGAACTGCTCGCTGCCGTGCGCGGTGCGCAGCAGCACGCCTTGATCGAGCCGGCGCAGGCCCAGTACGGGGGTGTTCAGCCGGGCGTCGGGCAGGGCGGCGACCAGGCGCCGCACGTACTGGCGCGAGCCGCCGCGCACCGTGTACCACTGCGGCCGGTCGGTGACTTGGATCAGGCCGTGGTTGTGGCAGAAGCGGATCAGCGTGGCCACCGGGAATTGCAGCATCTGGTCGGTCGGGCAGGACCAGATGCAGCCGATCATGGGCAGCAGGTAGTCGCGCCGGAAGGTGGGACCGAAGCGGTGCGCGTCCAGGAATTCGGCGATCGACTGCTGCAAACCGGCGTCGGCGCCGCGTTCGGCCAGCGCAGTCGTCAGGCGGTTGAAGCGCAGGATCTCGGCCAGCATGTGCCAGAAACGCGGCCGCAGCAGATTGCGGCGCTGCGCGAACACCGCGCCGAGCGAGCTGCCGCTCCATTCCAGGCCGGGTCGGCCGTCGGCGCCGGGCGCCTGCACCGAAAACGACATGTCCGACGCGGCGACGTCCACGTCCAGATCGGCAAACAGCCGCGTCAGCAGCGGGTAGGTGCGCTGGTTGTAGACCAGAAAGCCGGTGTCCACGCCTTGGCAGACGCCGTCGAGTTCGAGGTCCACGGTGTGCGCGTGGCCACCGAAATGGCTGCCGGCCTCGTACAGCGTGGGGCGCACGCCGGGCGCGCTGGTGGCCAGCCGCCAGGCGGCGGCGAGGCCGGTGATACCCGATCCGATGACGGCGATGCGGTGCATGTTGAACACTCTAAACCTTGATGACCATTATTTGAACTGATGAGTTCAAGTTTTGTCTACAAAATTCCCACTTTGCACCGATGGGTATTTGCTGTGACCCCGATGGTCTAGAATATGCGCATGGGAGCCCGTCCGTCCATCCGAGAACAGATCCAGCGCGTGCGTGTGGAAGCCATCGTCGCGTCCGTCAACCGCCTGCTGGCGACCAAGGGCTACGACGCCATGACGGTGGACGAGGTGGCGGCCGAAGCGGGCCTGGCCAAGGCGAGCCTGTACAAGCTGTTTCCGTCCAAGGAAGAGCTGGCCGGGGCCGCGATGGTCGGTGTGCTCGACCGTGCCCTGGCCTTTGTGGATGGCCTGCGCGCCCAGGCTGCCGAGGCGGCAGCCAGTGGCCAGCCGTTGCGCGCCATCGACCAGCTCCAGGCCGTGACGCGCTGGGCCATGTTGACCCAGCTCGAAGGGGAAATGCCGTCGCTGCCGGCGCAGAACTCCAGCCTGAGCGCGTCGCTGCAGGCCAACGAGGCTTACATGGACCGGCTGATCGCGCTGAGCAACCGGTTGAGTACCTGGATCACCGAGGCGCAGACGCGCGGCCAGCTCAACCCCGGCCTGCCGCCCGATCTGGTGCTCTACACGCTGTTCGCCCGCGCCTGCGATCCGGTGGTGGCGCTGCTCAAGGACTCGGGGCAGTACACGCCGGCGCAGATCGTTGACTGGGTCACGTCGACCACCTTCGACGGGCTGGGCGGCCGCAGCGCCTGAGCCGCCCACCGCCCGCAGGCCGTCGTCACATGCGCGATGGCAGCCAGGTCGCCAGCGCGGGCCAGACGTAGATCAGCCACGCCAGGAACAGGATCATCAGCCAGTAGGGCGTGACGCCGACGAAGATCTCGCGCACCGTGAGTTCGCGGTCCGGCACCGCGGCCTTGACCACGAACACGCTCATGCCGAAGGGCGGCGTGAGCACGCCGGCTTCGATCACCAGGATGCCGACCAGTGCGAACACGATCGGGTCGATGCCGAGCGAGACGGCGATCGGCCAGAAGATCGGCACGGTCAGCAGCATGATGGAGATGCTGTCGATCATGCAGCCCAGGAAAAACCAGACCGTGGCCATGAACAGCATGGTGCCCACCGGCCCCAGGCCCCAGGCCTGCAGCAGCGCCTGCACTTCCTGCGGCAGACCGTTGAGCGCCACCAGCTTGCTGAACATGGTGGCCGTGAGCAGCAGCAGCATGATCGGCGTGACCGTGCGGCCCGCTTCCAGGAAGGCATGGCCCATGCCGCGCCAGCGCATGCCCTTGAGCCAGGCCACGACCAGCGCGCCGAGCAGACCGACCGCGCTGCCCTCGGTGGGGGTGAAAAAGCCGAACCAGATACCGCCCAGCGTGAGCACGATCAGCACCCCCACGCCAAGCGCGCCCAGGGTCTGCCGAGGGTCGGCGGGCTGCGTGGCTTCGGGGCTCTCCGGGGCGGCCTGCGGCCGCAGCTTGGCGAACCCCGCGCAATACACGGCGTACATCGTGGCCAGCAGCAGGCCCGGCATCACGCCCGCGGCGAACAGCTTGCCCACCGACTGCTCCGTCAGGATGGCCCAGACGATCATGAACACCGACGGCGGGATCAGCAGCCCCAGCACCGAACTGCCGGCGATGCAGCCGGCGGCGAAGCTGCGGCTGTAGCGGTTGTCACGCATCACGGGGTAGGCCACATGGCTGAACGCTGCCGCAGCCGCCACCCCGACACCGGTCACCGCCGCGAACACGGCGTTGCCGCCCACCGTGGCCACGGCCAGCCGGCCCGGCACGCCCTTGAGGCGGCGGTTGACGACGTTGAACAGGTCGCCGGCCGCGCCCGAATGCGCGATCAGCATGCCCATCACCGTGAAGCAGGGAATGACCACGAAGTTGTAATCCTTGATGCCGGACAGGGCGGTCTGCCCCACCAGGTCCATGGCCGGCCAGGCGCCGCCCAGGGCGACATAGAGGCCGAACAGCGAACTGCCGGCAAAAGCGAAGATGACCGGCACACCGGCCATCACGAGAACGACCAGCACCAGCAGCGCGGCCCAGGTTTCGATGAACATGAATACCTCGTCAGTGCGTGGGGGAAGCCGGCGTGGCGGCGCGGCCGCGCAGCGCCTCCACCACAAAACCGATGCAGACCGCGGCCCCGATCAGCCAGAGCACCAGGGTGCCGAAGCGCAGGGGCGAAGCGGGCAGGCGGAAGGCGTCGTTGCCGAAGAACTCGGCGCTCTTCCAGCCCTCGATGGCCGGTTCCCAGCCGGCGGCCACGAAGACCAGGAAGATCGCGCAGCCGATGCCCCAGGCCAGCACGTCCAGGGCGCGCCGCATCAGCGGCGGCATGCGGTCGAGAAAGAACGTGACCCGCAGCAGCTTGCCCTCGCGCATGGCGTGTGGGGCCTGCAGGAAGGTCAGCAGCACCAGGCCGGCGCTGGTGAGCTCGGCGGTGCCCGCGAACGGGCGGTTGAACAGCAGGCGGCCCGCCACGTCGTAGGCGATGACGCCCACGAGGGCGAACAGGGTGGCCGCGCCGATCGTGTGCAGCCCGAGCAGGGCGCGGTCGATCCACGGTTTCATGAAGCTTCCTTGTGATGGGGGATGAAAAACCAGGCGGCGATGGCCAGCAAGGTCATGGTGGCGGTGCTGAAGACCACGGCCTGGTGCGCCGACAGCGCGCGCGGCAGCCAGGGGGTGGCCCAGGCCGAGAGCGCGCCGGTGCACATGTGCACCGTGCCGATGCCGGCCGTCACCAGGCCGGCCTGCCGCGCGTGGCCACCCAGGGCCATGGCGAAGGCGGCTGGAAACACCATGCCGTGGCCGACGGCGTACACCGTCAGCGCCAGCGTCCAGAGCCAGAGGCTGGGCCAGAGCAGCGAACCGGCCAGGCAGGCCATACCGGCCGCCGCCAGCACCAGCCCCTGCCGGAACAGCGTGGCACCGGGCCGGTGGGCCCGCTGCCGGACCCAGTGGTTGCCCACGGCAAAGCCCAGGTAGCTCAGGCCCAGCACGCTGGCGGCGGTGCCGCCGCCCACGCCGGTGGACGCCTGCAAGGCCGCCGGACCCGCCGCCGCGATGATGAAAAACGGCGCCGCGATGCCGGCGAAGGCCAGGGTGATGCGCTGCAACGGCCGCTGGCGGGCCAGTTGCCCCCAGGACGACCAGCGCGGGGTGTGGGTCCCCGCCGGCCGGGTTTCGTGCTGCCAGCGCCAGGCCAGCAGGGCCCCGGCGCCGACCAGCAGCGCCAGCAGGCCCAGCGGGGTGCGCCAGGTGCTGTCCTGGGCCAGGGCCCAGGACAGGGGCGGGGTGATCGCCGGCAGAAAGGCAAAGACCAGGGCCAGCACCGCCATGCTGCGTTGCAAGGCCACGCCCTCGTGCAGGTCGCGCAGGCAGGTGCGCGGCACCACCAGGCAGGTCGACAGGCCCAGGCCGGTCAGGAACCGGCCGGCCATCAGCGTGCCCGGCGTGTCGGCCAGCACGCACAGCCAGGCCCCCAGACTGGCCAGCGCCAGGCCGGCCAGCAGGGTGACGCGGCGGCCCCAGCGGTCCGCGGCATCGCCGGCCACCGGCTGGCCCAGGCCGAGGCCCAGGGCCAACAGCGCGACGGTCGCGGCGCGGCCGCTGCCGTCCAGCGGTGTCTGGCCGAACACGGGCTGCAGGCCGACCGCCACGTTGAGCCCCAGGGGGGCCAGGCTCGCCACGCCCGTCACATAGGCCAGTGACAGGTGCGGCGGGGCCGATGGCGTGGAGGCCAGGTGGCCGGAGGACGTCATGGCGGGGCGGACCGGTCGCTCAGAGCGGGTAGTCGATCGGGAACTTGAAGCCCGCTTCTTCCAGGTAGCGCACATAGGTCTTCATGACCTGCGTGGCCGGCTGGCCCTTGCCATCGAGCTCCTTGGCGGCCTTGGCAGGCAGGTCCTTGACCATCTCGGCCCAGTGGCGCTTTTCTGCCGGGGCGAGGGCGTTGACCTTGATGCCGGCCTCGCGCATGCGCGCCTCGATGGCGGCGTCGCGCTGCTTGCTGATGTCGGCCACCTTGACCGTGGCCTCGTCGGCCACCTCGTCGATGATCGCCACCACTTCCTTGGGCAGGCGGGCGCGGGTGCTGCGGCTCATGAACGACGCGAAGGTGCTGTAGGAGCCGAAGCCGGTCTTGGTCCAGACCTTGGCCACTTCCTTGAGCTTGAACGCCTCCATGCCGGAGATGAAGAACAGGCTGCCTTCGGCCAGGCCGTTCTGGATCGCCTGGTAGTGCTCACCGATGCCCAGCGTCACGGGCACGGCGCCGGTGGGAATGAACAGCGGGGCGTTGGTGCCGGCCATGGCCACGCGCTTGCCCTTGAGGTCGTCGACCTTGCTCCAGTCGAAGGTGGTGGCCACGCCATAGGCTTCGGTCACCATCTGCGCCAGGATGTGCGCGTTGTACGGCTCCATGCTGGCCTGCAGCGCCGGCACTTCGCGCAGCATGCGCGTGGCCACCTTCTGCTGCAGCACCGGGTCGTCGGCGGTGAACGGCATGTAGGCGCTGTAATTCAGCAGGCCGGCGCGGGCCTGTTCGAAGCCGATCGGCGACAGGCCGATGTCGAGCGAGCCCTTCTGCACCGCTTCGATGGCGCCGTCGACCTTGGCCACGCTGCCGCCCCAGGCCTTGATGAAGCGGATGTCGTGACCGGTGCGGGCCTTCACGCGCTTGGTGACTTCGTCCGCGAAGAAGGTGTCGTAGACCTGCACGTAGGTCAGGCCGGGCGTGTGGCCGCCGCCCATGCGCAGGGTGAAGCTGGCGGCCTGGGCGCTGCCGGCGGCCACCGCCATGACGGCGGCGGCGAAGAGGGTGGAAAAGCGTTTCATGTTGTCTCTTGGGGTCTCGTGGGGGGAATCATTCGAAGGCCAGGTCGAGCAGCAGGCTCTCGTAGCGTTCGGGGTTGAGCAGGTGGGGATAGTGGCCCCCGGTGGGCAGGCGCACGTGGCGCGCGCCCGGGTAGCGCTGGCGCAGGCGGTCGCGTGCCGCGGGCGGGATCAACGGGTCGTCCTCGCAGTCGAGCACCACGACCGCTGCGTCCGGCAAGGGCAGCGCCGGGCAGGCCGTGGCCTGGGTCACACCGGCAAACCGCGCGTGCAGGTTGTCGGGCGACTGGCGCTCTTCCAGCATCTGCTTCTGCAGTTGCTGCAGCGGGCTGACCGGACTGCTGCGCACGCGCTCCAGCCAGGTGGCGTGCAGCACGGCGGGCGGGGTCTGGCGCACCCACTCGGGGTCGAACAGCGGGTTGGCCGCGAGGTCGCTGGCGTCGGTGAAGCCGTTGCCGATCACGAGCTTGCGCACGTGGTCGGGGTACAGGCGCGCGAAGTGCTGCGCCCAGTACGCCGCGAACGACGAACCGACCACGATCGAACACGGCAGGCCGAGGTGGTCGAAGACCGCCTTCAGGCCCTGGCTCAGGCCTTCGGCATCGCTCTGTTCGGGATAGGTCACCGCGATCAGCCGCAGCCGTTCACCCAGCGACAGCAGGGTGCGCACGTACATGGCGCCGTCGCCCACCGAGCCGGGCAGCAGCACCACGGGTGGGCCGTCGGCCTTGGTGTCGATCCAGCGCCAGACGAAGCCGCCGCTGTCCAGCGAGCACCAGGTGTGGCGCGCTTCGAGCCTGTCGATCAGCTCGCGCATGGCTCAGTACTTCCCATCGGCGGTCATGTAGCCCTCGGCGATGAGGGTGGCGTGGGCCTCGGGCGAGAACTCGGCTTCCGGCGAGTCGCCGCCGATGACGAACATCAGCCAGTGCGTGCCCTCGGGTTCGTCGAAGGTGATGTTCTCGAAGCGGCGCTGCACGCCGGCCGGGAAGGAGATCACGTCGAAGGGGCCGAGGTCGAAGTGTTCGACCTGCCCGTCCACTTCCCAGGAGCAGCGCCATTGGCCGGTCATGGGCATGAAGGTTTCGTTGGTGTCGTGGTTGTGCATCATCGGGCCCTTGCCGGGGCTGGTCTCGCAAAAGCCGAGGTTGAAGCCTTCGCTGATCTTGATGTGCGCGTGCTTGGCCGCGTCGTCACCCACCGGCGACACGACGACCGTGCCGTCGGCCTTGGCGGGCGGCTGGAAACCGATGATGTTGTAGAGCTTGCGCAGGGCGCTCGGGTGGCGGCTGTCGGGCAGGCCGCCGTCGTGGCCCTTGACCTCGCTGAACAGGGCCACGCGCTGGCGCATCTGTTCGCGGGTGACGCGGATGGTGGGGATCTTGGGGGTCATGGGATCGCTCTCCTGGGGATGAAAAAAGCAAAGGCCACCCGGGCCCTTCAGGGCCGGGACGGGACGGCGCCAGGCCGTCGGTTCGGGAACAAGGGGCGGCAGGGCCGGCGTGGGTGCCGGCGGCCGCAGTCCGCCGCTAAGCGCGGGGCGGAATTTTTGGGGTCATGGGTTTTGTCTCCGTTTGTCTTTGATGTGCATCAATTACAGTGGAGACAGTTGGGCCCGGCAATTCGCTCAGTCGATAGCCGGTATCGAGAAAAAAGCAAAACACCCGTGAGACTGCGCGACCTGGACCTCAATCTGCTCGTGGCGCTGGACGCCTTGCTGCGCGAGGCGCATGTGTCCCGGGCGGCGGCGCGGCTGGAAATCAGCCAGTCGTCGATGAGCCTGGCGCTGTCCAAGCTGCGCGCCGTGTTCGACGATCCGCTGCTGGTCAAGGGCAGCAGCGGCCTGGTGCTGACAGCCAAGGCGCAGGAGCTGCGGCCGCGGCTGGAAGGGGCGCTGCAGCAGATCGACAGCCTGCTCAACGAGATGGAATCGTTCGATCCGGGCAAGGCGCGCGACACCATCACCCTGATCGTCACCGACTACATCGACTTCATTCTGGTGCCCGCGCTGATCAAGGTCATGGCAGAGCAGGCCCCGGGTGTCACGCTGCGCGTGGTCGGTCCCAACCCCAAGCGCCTGGGCGAGGTGTTCAGTGCCGGCGAGGTCGATGTCTCGGTCACCTACTTTCCCAATCCGCCTGCCAGCCTGCGCACGCGCCCGCTGTTCACCGACCGCCTGGTGGGCATCGCGCGGCGCCACCACCCCTTTCTGGCCGACCCGGGCAACCTCGAAGCGTTCTGCAACCACCAGCACGTGACCGTCGAGCCGGGCGAAGCCACCATGTACAACGCCCTGGTCGACCTGCGGTTGCAGCAGATGGGGCTGGGCCGGCATGTGGCCTTGCAGAAACCGACCTTTCTGGGCGTGCCCTTCATCGTCCAGCAGACCGACCTGCTGGCCACGCTGCCGGCGACCGTGGCCCACCGCTTCGCCACCTTCACCGACATCGAGGTCTTCGAGCCGCCGCTGGCCCTGCAGCCGCTGGACGTGGTGCTGCTCTGGCACGACCGCACACACACCAACCCGCTGCACCGGTGGTTTCGCGAACAGGTGATCGCGCTGTGTGCCCAGCCGGCCACCTGGGCCGGGTCCGGGCGGGCGCCGGCCGGGCTCTGAGCCGGGCGCCGCCAACACTCAGTCGCCGGCGATGTCGTCCAGCGTCAGGTCGTAGCGCGTCATGAGGGCCAGGATCTCGGCGATGGCCGCCTGCCGTTCGGCGACGACGTCGCGCTCGGCCGCGGCGAAGAACGAGCTGGCGTTCTTCATCAGTTCGAGGAAGCGGTGGTCGCTCAGGGGCTCCGGTCGTTTGGCCGGGGGCGTGGGCGTGCGGGCGTGCGGGCGGCGCGGAGGCGGTCTCATGAAGGTCGCCATTATCCGGAAAACCGCTGCCTCCCACCGTCGCGTCGGGCTTTGCCAGGCCTGGGCGCCCGGTGGCCCGGGCCTGCGTGACAATAGCCGGTTGGTCATTTCGATGACGCCATTCCCGAGGAGCTGTTACCCATGAAATCCCGCGCCGCCGTGGCCTTCAAGGCCGGAGAACCCCTGCAGATCGTCGAGATCGACGTCGCCCCGCCCCAGAAGGGCGAAGTGCTGGTCAAGATCACCCACACCGGCGTCTGCCACACCGACGCCTTCACCCTCAGCGGTGACGACCCCGAAGGCATCTTCCCCGCCGTGCTGGGCCACGAAGGCGCTGGCATCGTGGTGGAAGTGGGCGAGGGCGTGACCAGCGTCAAGCCGGGCGACCACGTGATCCCGCTGTACACCGCCGAATGCGGCGAATGCCTGTTCTGCAAGAGCGGCAAGACCAACCTGTGCGTGGCCGTGCGCGCCACCCAGGGCAAGGGCGTGATGCCCGACGGCACCACCCGTTTCAGCTACAACGGCCAGCCCGTCTACCACTACATGGGCTGCTCCACCTTCAGCGAATACACGGTGGTGGCCGAGGTGTCGCTGGCCAAGGTCAACCCCGACGCCAACCCCGAACAGGTCTGCCTGCTGGGCTGTGGCGTGACCACCGGCCTGGGCGCGGTCAAGAACACCGCCAAGGTGCAGGAAGGCGATTCGGTCGCCGTGTTCGGCCTCGGAGGCATCGGCCTGGCCGTGATCCAGGGCGCCAAGCTGGCCAAGGCCGGCCGCATCATCGCGGTCGACACCAACCCGGGCAAGTTCGATCTGGCGCGCACCTTTGGCGCCACCGACTGCGTGAATCCCAAGGATTTCGACAAGCCCATCCAGCAGGTCATCGTCGAGATGACGGGCTGGGGCGTGGACCACAGCTTCGAGTGCATCGGCAATGTCAACGTGATGCGTGCCGCACTGGAATGCGCGCACCGCGGCTGGGGCCAGTCGGTCATCATCGGCGTGGCCGGCGCGGGCCAGGAAATCTCCACCCGCCCCTTCCAGCTGGTGACGGGCCGCAAGTGGCTGGGCACGGCCTTCGGCGGCGTCAAGGGCCGCAGCGAACTGCCCGGCATGGTGGAAGACGCCATGGCCGGCAGGATCCAGCTCAAGCCTTTCGTGACCCACACCATGCCCCTGACCGGCATCAACGAAGCCTTCGACCTGATGCACGAAGGCAAGTCGATCCGTTCGGTGGTGCACTACTGAGCTACTGAGCGGCGCCTCACCCCGCAGAAAAAACCGGCCCTGGTGGCCGGTTTTTTTTCAGGCCGTGCGGAACACCCGCACCACCTGCGCCAGCCGGTCGGCCTGCTCGGTCATGCTGGCCGCTGCGGCGGCGCTCTGCTCCACGAGCGCCGCGTTCTGCTGCGTCATCTGGTCGAGGTTGGCAATCGCCGCGTTGATCTGGTGGATGCCGTCGGCCTGCTCGCCCGTGGCGGCCGCGATGTCGCCGATGATGTCGCGCACCCGCACGACGCTTTCGACGATTTCCGACATCGTCTGCCCGGCCTGACCCACCAGTTGGCTGCCTTCGGCGACCTTGTCGACCGAGGCACCGATCAGCCCCTTGATTTCCTTGGCCGCCTCGGCACTGCGCTGGGCGAGATTGCGGACCTCGCCCGCCACGACCGCGAAGCCGCGACCCTGCTCGCCGGCGCGGGCCGCTTCCACGGCCGCATTCAGCGCCAGGATGTTGGTCTGGAAGGCGATGCCGTCGATCACCCCGATGATGTCGTTGATCTTGCGCGAGGACTGCTGGATCGCGTCCATCGTGGCGACCACCTGGGCCACCACCTCGCCGCCCTTGGCCGCACTTTTGCCGGCGGCGTCGGCGAGCTGGTTGGCCACGTTGGCGGAATCGGCCGACTGCTTGATGGTGCCGGACATCTGCTCCATCGACGCCGCGGTCTCTTCCAGGCTGGACGCGGTCTGCTCGGTGCGGGCCGACAGGTCCTGGCTGCCGGTGGCCACTTCGCGCGCGGCGACGGTGATGCTGTCGGTGCCCTGTTTGACGTCGGTCACCACCCTGGCCAACTGGTCGCGCATGCGCGAGAGCGCCTTGATCATGGCGCCAAACTCGTCTTTGCGGGTGTCGTCGATGTGGGCCCCCAGATCCCCGCCCGCAATGCGCTCGGCAAAGCCGATGGTGTCGTCCAGGGGCGCACGGATGCTGCGGATCAGGAAGAAGGCGCCGCCCACCAGCACCCCGATCAGGCCCAGCACCTGCGCCGCGGCCAGCTCCAGGCTCAGGGTGCGCTCGGCGGCCTGGCTGACTTGGAGCTCGGCCAGGATCTGTTTTTGCAGGTCGGCGAATGCCTGCAGCGCCGCCAGGTACGGCGGGATCAGCGTGTTGAACCGGGTGTTGATCTCGGCGATCGCGCCGGCACTGTCACCGGCGTCCTTGAGCCGGTTGGCCTGGGCCAGCGAGTCGAGCACACGCTGGCGGCGTTCGGTAATCTGGTCCAGCTGGGCCTGCTCGGCCGGACTCGTGTCCATCGCCTGCAACTGTTTCTGCAGTTCGGAGATGCGAGCCGAGCCGGCCGGAATCAGGGTCTTGTAGAGCGCGGCGATGGCCGGATCGGCCGAGAGCATCGAGGCCTGCACCCGGGTCACCGTGACCTCGGTCTGGCCCGTCCATTCGATGGCCAGCGCCGTTTTCTGCGACAGCCGGGACATCGCGACTTCGGCGGTCTGTGTCAACCGCGCCGAACGCCATCCGGCGGAGGCGATGGTGGCGATGAGGGCCAGCACGATGAGGGCGACGCCGAACCAGAGCTTGGCGCCAACGGACAGATTGCGGGTGACGTTCATGGGGCTGAAGGTGGGGCGCGGTCCAGGCAGGACCGCGGGGCCCCGGCAATGCGCCGGTACCTTCCGGTATCGACGCCGCCCCTTCCGGACTTGAGGGGGTCAGGCCCTCTCAAGCACTTTTTTTCATAGCAGTCCGACGGCCGACGTGGCGGGCTGCCACGTGGGGGTATCCAGGTGGCGGGCCGCATCGGTCTGCAGCGCATCGAAATGGTGCTGGATGGCTGCCAGCAACGGCCGGTCGCTGGTCGGGTCCAGGCCGGCATACGCTTGGCCGTGGTAGTCGCCTTGCCAGGTGAGCACGTCGGTCAGCGACTGGCGGCGGGCGAACAGCGCCCGGATCGTGGCGCATTCGGCGTCGTCGCTGGCACCGGGATGGTGCAGCGCGTACCAGACCGCCAGGGCCGCCCCCAGGGCCAGGCCCGGGGCCTCGATGCCCTGGGCCTGGGCCATCGCCAGGCTGCCGAGCACGCGCTCATCGCGCTGCAGTTTGCGCAGCGGGTCGCGGCCCACCCGTTCGCAGGGGTCCTTGAACGCCTGGGCGCAGCGCTGGCGGAAGGTGGCCACCAGGTCCGGCAGCCGGTCTTGCTGGTCGGGGTAGGCCGCAGCCAGCGCCGGTTGCAGCTCCTGCGTCAGCAACCGGTCCATCAGCGCCTGTACGCGGGCATCGCCCATGGCGTGCCCGATGGTCGGGTGGCCCAGCAGGGCCGCGTACCAGGCGATGACCGCGTGGGTGCCGTTCCACAGGCGGTTCTTGAGGGTCTGGAGTTCGGCGATGTCGGCCACCGTGTCGATCTGGCGCAGGTGCTCCAGCAGGTCGCTGCCCTGCTGGGCGTACAGCGCCATGTCGGTTTCGCTGTTGAACAGGATCAGGTGCAGCGCACCCAGCGCGCTGGCGGGCTCGCCCGCTTCGCGCAGGTTGCTGACGATGGGTGCCATGGTGTCGGCGTGTTCGGCGCTGAATGCGCCGAACAGGGCCTCGGTGTTCATCGGGTTCTCGCGCACCTGCGCCACGTTCTGCGCGTACAGGTCGTGTTTGATGCGCAACTGCCGCAGCAGGGCCTCTTCGGTGAGCTTGGCCACGATGCGCGTGACCACGGTTTCGGTGAACTCGGTGCGATCGAGAATCTGGCGCGCCTCGCGCGGCGGGACCAGGGCTTGCAGGGCGCGGGCCACCTGGTCGCGCACGAACTGCGCTCCGCCGACCTTGTTGAGCACGACCAGCACCGTCAGGGCCTGCCCGCGGGTGCGGTAGCGCTCCACCAGACCGGCCGCCACCGCGTCGGCCTGGCTGGCGATGGCCTGCTCGGGCAGGCACAGGGCCACGATCTCGCAGTCGCGGTACATCTCGGCGATGGCCTCGGTGTCGGCCGCGTCGATCATGCGCATGCGCTCGATGGTCTGGTCGAAGGCCAGGCTGCCGTAGCGCACGCTGTACTTGCCGAAGGCGTTGACCGCCTCGCGCAGCAGGGCATTGCCGGTGGACGCGATGATCTCGCCCGGGCGCGTGTAGCCGTCCCAGTGCGAAAACACCTGCGCCAGGTAGCCGCCGCCCATGGCACCGAAACCGTGGATGCCGGCCTTGAGCAGGTTGACCGCCTGCGGGAACGGTTCGGTCACCGCCGGCATGCGCAGCTTGGGTGTGATCGCGGCCAGATCCCGCAGGAAGCCGCGCAGGTTCGGGTAGCGCGCAAAGGCGCGTTCGGCCACCTCGGGACGGGGCGGTTTGATGTCTTCGACCAGGATCACCACGCCGCCGGCGTCGGCGGCCGAGCGCACGCCGTTTTCCGAGTCCTCGAACATGAAGCAGCGTGCCGGCTCGCTGTTGAGCGCGGCGGCGGCTTTCAGGAAGATTTCCGGGTGGGGTTTGCCCCGCACGACCTCGTCGCCGCAGACCAGCAGGTCGAAATACTTGAACACGTTGGCGTTGATCAGGTATTCCTCGGCGATGGCGCGGCGGCTGGAAGTGGCCACCGCCATCTTCAGGCCCGAGCGGCGCAGGCGTTCAAGCACCGGCAGCAGGCCGGGTTTGATGGGCACGCCGTGGGTGCGCACGTGCGACAGCTCCAGCTCGTCGGCGCGGCGACGGATCTCGGCGTAGGGGAAATCCGCTCCGTAGTGCTGTTGGGCAAGTTCTTCAGCCTTGACGGCGCTCAGTCCCAGCGAACCGATGAGCACCTCTTGGGTGAAGGGCTTGCCGAACAGTTCTTCGGCCGCCTGGGAGAGGGTCTGGAACCGCAGGCGTTCGGTGTCGAACATGGTTCCATCCATATCAAAAAGCGCACTTTCGACCTCGTTTCCTTTGAACTGGATCATCCTTGGGGGGCTCCTTTCCTTATGTTGCAGTGCAAAAAGGCCATTTTGGCCCAGGATGACAGCAGATACCGTGCCAGGTGGCGAATGCACCGGGTAAACGGACAGGAATGGAACGCCCAGGCCGGCGCCCCCGCCAGGGCCCCGGCGGGGGCAGAAAGGCCCGCGCGTGTGCGCGTCAGAGCGCCTGTGCGTGGTGGCGCAGGTGGTCTTCGATGAAGCTGCTGATGAAGTAGTAGCCGTGGTCGTAGCCGGCGTGCCGGCGCAGCGTCAGGGGCTGGCCCGCCTGGGCGCAGGCGGCTTCGAAGGCTTCGGGGTAGAGCTGCTCGGCCAGGAATTTGTCGGCCAGGCCCTGGTCGATCAGGATGCCCGCAGGGAAGGGCGCGGCCGTCTGCGCGGCCATGAGCGCGCTGGCGTCGTGGGCGGCCCAGGTGCTTTGATCCTGGCCCAGGTAGCCCAGAAAGGCCTTGTGGCCCCAGGGGCAGCGGGTCGGCGCGCAGATGGGGGCGAAGGCCGAGACGCTGCGGAACAGGCCCGGATGGCGCAGCGCCAGCGTGAGCGCGCCGTGCCCGCCCATGGAGTGGCCGGTGATGCCCAGGCGTTGGGCGTCCAGCCCGAATTCGGCGGCAACGCCGGGGATCAGCTCCTGGATCAGGTAGCTCTCCATGCGCCAGTGGCCGGCCCAGGGGTGTTCGGTGGCGTCGAGGTAGAAGCCGGCGCCGACGCCGAAATCCCAGTGGTGGTCTTCGCCGTCGAGCCCGGTGCTGCGCGGGCTGGTGTCGGGGAACAGCAGTGCCAGGCCGAGCGCGGCCGCCACGCGCTGGGCACCGGCCTTCATGGTGGCGGTTTCTTCGGTGCAGGTCAGCCCGGCCAGGTAGGTCAGCAGCGGCACCTGCTGGCCTGCCAGCGCCTGCGGCGGCAGGTACAGCGCGAAGCGCATCGGCAGGCCGATCTCGTCGACGGAGAAATGCTTGTAGAAGCGCTGCACGCCGCCGAAGCAGCCGTGTTCACTCAGGAGTTCCAGTCGTTCCAGTGCCATGGGAGGGGTCTGATGAGGGGGCTGCGCGGCAGGCCCCGGGGTGAAAAGGGATGGCCGCATGGTAGCGGCGGCCGGGGTGCGGCGCGGCCGGCGGTGGCCATAATCCTGCCAGCCCTTCCGTCTTTGCCGTTCCTGAAAGCTTTTCGCCATGCGCGTGCAATCCCAGCCCACCCAGCCTTTTGCCGGCCAGCAGCCGGGCACCTCCGGCCTGCGCAAGAAGGTCACCGTGTTCCAGCAGCCGGGTTACCTGGAGAACTTCGTCCAGGCGCTGTTCGACGTGCTGCACGGTGTCGACCAGCCGGCCAGCGGCCAGACGCTGGTGCTCGGGGGCGACGGGCGTTTTCACAACCGGACGGCGATCCAGACCATCCTGCGCATGGCCGCTGCCCGTGGCTACGCGCGCGTGCTGGTGGGGCAGGGCGGCATTCTGTCCACGCCGGCCACCAGCGCGGTGATCCGCCGCCGTGGCGCGGCCGGCGGCATCATCCTCTCGGCCAGCCACAACCCCGGCGGCCCCGATGGCGATTTCGGCATCAAGTACAACGTCGCCAACGGCGGCCCGGCGCCGGAAAAATTCACCCAGGCGGTGTACGAGCGCACCCAGGTGCTGGAGCACTACCTGACGGTGGACGCGCCCGATCTGCCGCTGGACGCAGCGGGCGCGCAGGCGCTGCTGGCCACCGAGATCGAGGTGATCGACCCGGTGGCCGACTACGCCGCGGTGCAGCGCGCGCTGTTCGATTTCGACGCCATCCGTGCCCTGTTCGCGCGCGGTTTCCGCCTGCGTTACGACGCCATGTGGGCGGTCGGTGGACCGTACGCGAAGGCGATCATCGAAGGCGAGCTGGGCGCGCCGGCGGGCACGGTGGTCAACGCCGAGCCGCGCGAGGACTTCGGCGGCCTGCACCCCGATCCGAACCCGGTCTACGCCGACGATCTGGTGGCGCACCTGATGGCCGCCGACGCGCCCGACATGGGCGCCGCGTCCGACGGTGACGCCGACCGCAACATGATCCTGGGCCGCGGCTTCATCGTCTCGCCCTCCGACAGCCTGGCGGTGCTGGCGGCCCATGCCGATCGGGTGCCCGGCTACCGAGCCGGCCTGGCCGGCGTGGCGCGCTCCATGCCCACGTCGACCGCGGTGGACCGCGTGGCGAAGGCGCTGGGCATCCCGTGCCACGAGACGCCCACCGGCTGGAAGTTCTTCGGCAACCTGCTCGACGCGGGCCAGGCCACGCTGTGCGGCGAAGAAAGCTACGGCACAGGCTCGAACCACGTGCGCGAGAAGGACGGGCTGTGGGCCGTGCTGTTCTGGCTCAACCTGCTGGCGGTCACGGGCGGCTCGGTCGAATCGCTGGTGCGCGGCCTGTGGCGTGCGCACGGGCGGTGTGTGTATTCGCGCCACGATTACGAAGGCATCGCCACCGAAAGCGCGAACGCGCTCATGGCGGCGCTGCGCGAGCAGTTGCCGTCACTGGCGGGGCAGACGGTGGCCGGCCAGCGCATCGCCTGGGCCGACGACTTCGCCTACACCGACCCGGTGGACGGCTCGGTCAGCCGCCAGCAGGGGGTGCGCGTGGTGCTGGACGATTCGTCGCGTGTGGTGTTCCGGCTCTCGGGCACCGGCACCGAGGGCGCCACGCTGCGCGTCTACCTGGAGCGCCACGAACCCGACGCCACGCGACACGATCTGCCGGTGCAGCAGGCCCTGGCGCCGCTGGTGCAACTGGCCGAAGCGGTGGCGCGCATCCGGCACCACACCGGGCGGGACGCGCCCAGCGTGACCACCTGATGCGGTATCAGCCGCCCGCCGCGCTTTCGTAGACCAGCACGGCGGCGGCCAGGTCTTCCAGCGCGTAACCGACCGACTTGAACACCGTGCGCTCGCTCGCCTGGCGGCGCCCGGTCGCCACGCCCTTGCTCAGCGTGGTCAGCGTGCCGCGCACCTCGTCGGCACGCAGCACGCCGTGCTGCAGGGGCGCGATCAGGTCACCGCTCTTTTTCAGCGCCTCGTCGGTGTCGACGAACACGCGCGCGCCGTCGAAGCAGGCGTCGTCGGCCTCGCGCATGGCCGGGGTGAAGCTGCCGATCAGGTCCAAGTGGCTGCCGGGGGCGAGCCAGGCGCCGCGCACCACCGGTTCGTTCGAGAGCGTGGCGCAACTGACGATGTCGGCTTCGCGGCAGGCCTCGGCCAGGTCCTGGCGGGCCTCGGCGGCCAGGCCCGCAGCCTGCCATTGCGCGGCCAGCGCCTGTGCCTGCTCGGGGCGGCGGGTCCAGACCGAGACCCGTTCGATGCCGCGCACCGCGCGCCAGGCGTCGGGCAGCAGGCTGGCCACCCGGCCGCCGCCGACCACCAGCA
>NZ_BSPB01000059.1:0-20002 GCF_030160815.1 Hydrogenophaga electricum
CCCTGGTCGGCGGCCACGGCCTGACCGGCGGCGATGGCCAGCACGGCAGCAGCAAAAACGGAAGTGAAGCGACGTTGGGTGTTCATGATGGTTCCTTTCGGTGGAATGTCAGAGGTTCATCGTGCCGGGCACGACCCCGGCGGTCTTTTCGGCCCGGTATCGCTGCGTTTCACCGCGTTTCGCGGCGGTCAGTGCGTGTATCGCTGCCTTGGGATGAACTTTAAAATTTCCGAATCAGAAGATAAACCACCAAATCATCCATTAATAATTTCTAAAATAGAAATTATTTTGTCAGGCCTACCCGGCGTCCCAACAACCACCGAGGCACCCAGCCAACCGCCGGAGCACCCAGGTGATGCAGTCAGAGCGCGCAGACGGTGGCTGGTGATGCGGTGTCGGCGCCAGGGCCCAACGCCTGTTTGCCTTCGGCCACCGGCACCGGCAACGGCAACGGGTGGGGGTTGGCGCCGTTTTTGACAGACACGATCTCGGCCAGGGTCTTGCTGCCGATGCAGAGCCTTGCCGGCCCACGCAGGGCAAACCGTTCGCGCCGCGGGTGCGTGTGGCGGCGCGAACCGATGGCGCCGACGCAGAACGCCTCGGACTGCAGGGCGTCGATCAAGGCCTGGTCGTCGAGCTTGGGGTCGTGCGTGAGCGCCACCACCGCGGTGCGGGCATCGGGCCGCATCCGCAGGGTCAGGTCATCGGGCATCTCGCGGGGGAAGTTCACACCGTGCTGCGTCCAGTTCGGTGGCGCGGGCTCGCGCGGATCGCAGACGATGACGTCGAAGTTGAGGCTGGTCGCCCTCTGGCAGGCGCAAGCGCGCCGGCCCATGCTTTCGGACGGCATGGACACTTCGACCGCCCACTTCCGCGTCCGGCAGGGCACCGCCGCGGCCTGATCCGCGTGCCACCGGCGCGGGCCCGCACAGAACGGGGACATGGGCGATCACCGTGGTCCGGCGGCGTCGATTTCTCTATGATCGGGCGGTACCGGCCACCACCATGAAGATTCCGCCCCTCAATCCCCTCAAGGTCTTCGAAGTCGTCGCACGAACCCACAACCTCACCACCGCGGCGAATGAACTGCTGGTCAGCCAGTCGGCGGTCAGCCGGCAGATCGCGGTGCTGGAGGAATACCTGGGCGTCCAGCTATTCACCCGCGAGCGCGTGGGCGTGCGGCTCACCGACGTGGGTGAGGTCTACGCGCAGCGCATCGGGCCGGCCTTTGAGGAGATTTCGCAAGCCACCCAGTTCATCACGCAGAAATATTCGGACAACGTCATCCGGCTGCGCACGTACACCACGCTCACGGCGCGGTGGCTCATTCCGCGCCTGCCGCGCTTCAAGGTGCAGTACCCCGATGTGGAGGTGGACATCGCCAACAGCAGCGCCCCGCTGGATTTCGGCACCGAAAAATGCGACCTGGCCATCGTGTTCGGTGAAGGCCACTGGCCGGACGCCGACGCCACCTTGCTGCTGGAAGACGTGATCGAGCCGGTGTGTTCGCCGGCTTTCCTGGAAGCGGCCCACGGTGGCCTGCGCCTGCCCGAGGCGCTGCACGGCAAACGGCTGCTGGTGTCCAAGTACCGCAAGAACGACTGGCCCACCTGGCTGGCCCACGCGGGCCTCGACGGCGTGTACGACAAGGCCGAGAAGATGATCTTCAGCAGCTCGATCCTGACCTGGCAAGCCGCCATGGACGGGCTGGGCATCGCCATCGGCCAGCAGCACATGCTGGACGCCGACATCCGCGCGGGCCGCCTGGTGCGCCCTTTCGCCAGCCCGCTGCGCACCGGCAAGGGCCACTACATCGTGACCCCTTCGCTGCAGCGCTATTCCAGCAAGATCGCCTCGTTCAAGGACTGGCTGCTGCACGAAGCCCAGGAAACACCCGCGCCGGCCACCGCGTGAGGCGGGTGCCGGCGCGGTGCACCGTCGGGCAGGCGCTGGTGCTCAGGCCTGCGGGCTCGGCCGGATCAGCCGGTAGACCACCGGGTAGTAACTCATGGCGTAGCCCTGGTCGGCGGCCTGGCCCAGCAGGTCGGCTGCGGCTTCGGCCACCGTGGGTCGGATGCCCGAAGCGTGCGCCAGGCCCAGTGCCAGCTTCAGGTCCTTCAGCGCATAAGCGGTCGGGAACAGCTTTTCCGGGAAGTCGTCGCGCGCAAGGTATTTTTCGCCGGTCAGGCGCAGGGCGAAGGAGTCGGCAGAGCCGAGCCGCAGCACGTTCGCGAGCAGGGCCTTGTCCACGCCCGCAGCCTCCGCGATGGCCATGGCCTCGGCCAGCGCGTGCACGGTGGACAGCAGGACCATGTTGTTCATGATCTTCACCACCTGGCCCGCACCCACGCCGCCGCAGTGCAGCACGTCCGAGCCCATGCAGCGCAACTGCGGCGCCACCGCTTCGAACAGTGCGGCGTCGCCGCCCACGGTGATCAGCAGCGTGCCGTTGCGGGCGGCCTCGCGGCTGCGCGCCACCGGCGCATCCAGAAAATTCACGCCCCGCTCGGCCAGCTTCGCGGCCAGTGCGCGGGTGCGGGGCACGTCGCTGGTGCTCATGTCGACCACGGTGCGGATCGAGCCACCCTCGACAATCAGCCCGCCGGTGCCCAAGCACACCGCCTCGACCTGGTCGATCGAGGGCAGCGAAAGGAACACCGTGTGCACCGACTGACGCAGGCCTTCGAGGCTGGACGCCACCGCGCCCTGCGCCGCCAGGCGGGCCACGGCTTCGGCGTTGAGATCGGCCACATGGACCGGGCAGCCTGACTTATGCAGCAAGTTGCTGCACATGCCCTCGCCCATCACGCCGACGCCGACAAAACCGAGCACTGCGGCGCTCACGAGGCGGCTCCCTGGCGCACGCACTTGATGCGCAGAAACTCCTGCACGCCCTCGATGCCGCCTTCGGAACCAAGGCCGCTGTCCTTGTGGCCACCAAACGGCGTCTCCGGCAACGAGGCCTGCCATTCGTTGACACAGACCACACCGCTGTCGATTTCGTTGGCCAGGCGGTGGGCGCGCTGCAGGTGGTTGGTGTAGGCGTACGCGGCCAGACCAAAGGGCAGGCGGTTGGCCTCTGCGATGGCGTCGTCCAGCTGCTCGAACGGGCTGATCAGCGCGATCGGCCCGAACGGCTCGATCGACGCCACATCACTGTCCAGCGTGGGCTGCAGAATGACCGTGGGCCGGTAGAAGAAGCCTTCGCGACCGATGCGTTCGCCACCCGTGGCCACGGTCAGCCCGCGCTCGCGCGCGTCCTGCACCAGGCGGTCGATCGCATCAAGCCGGCGCTGATTCTTGAGCGGGCCCATCTGCGTGGCGGCATCGAACGGGTCGCCCACCACCACCGCCTCGGCCGCCTTCACGAACTTCTCGCAGAACGCGGCGTAGATGGGCGCCTGCACGAGAAAACGCGTGGGCGAAGTGCACACCTGGCCGGCATTGCGGTACTTGGTGGCCACTGCCATGCGGACCACGCGGTCGACGTCGACGTCGTCACACACCACCACGGGCGCATGGCCACCCAGCTCCAGCGTGGCGCGCTTCATGGTCTGCGCCGCCTTGGCGCCGATGATCTTGCCGATGGCGGTGGCGCCGGTGAAGGTCACCATCGCGATCTGCGGTGCGGCGCAGAGCATGTCGGCAATTTCGGCCGGGTCGCCAAACACCAGGTTCACCACCCCATCAGGGATGCCGGCGTCCTGCACCACGCGGGCAATCAGCAGCGCCACGCCAGCGGTTTCCTCCGACGGTTTGATCACGATGGTGCAGCCCGCAGCCAGCGCGCCGCTGATCTTGCGCGACGGCGTGATGGCCGGCGCATTCCACCCGGCGAAGGCCGCCACGGGGCCCACCGGCTCCCACACCACCGTCTGGGTGATGCCTTCGCTGCGTGCGGGAATGGTGCGGCCGTAAATGCGGCGCGCCTCTTCGCTGGCCCACTCGAACATCTCGGCGGCGGTCACCACCTCTTTCTGCGCTTCGCCGTAGGGCTTGCCGAGTTCGCGTGCAATCTGCTCGGCCATGGCCTGGCCGCGCTCGCGCATGAGGGTGGCCACACGGCGCAGCAGCGCCGAGCGCTCGAGCGCCGAAGTCTTGCGCCAGGTGCGAAAGGCTTCGGCCGCGGCCGCCACCGCCTCGTCCACATCGGCGCGCGTGGCATGGGCGTAATCGCCCAGTGGCTGGCCAGTGGCCGGGTTGATGACCGTGAAACGGGTGGCCGAGGCCCCCTGGCGGAACTCGCCCGCAATGAACTGGGAATACTGCATGTCGTCACTCAACCTTGATGTCGGCCGCCTTGATCACAGCGCCCCAGCGCTCCGTCTGTTCCTTGATGTGGTTCGTGAACTGCTGGGGCGTGCCGGTGAACGGATACTGTTCCATGCCGGCCAGCTTTTCCACGATGTCCTTGCGGTGCATGATTTCGTTGATCGCGGTGTTGAGCTTGGCGACGATGGGCTGCGGCAGGCCAGCCGGCGCCATCAGGCCGTTCCACGGTTCGGCCGCAAAACCCTTGTAGCGCGACTCACCCAGCGTGAGGATGCCTTCGCCACCACGCCCGGGCGTGGCGCTGGCCGACGCCAGGATGCGCATCTTGCCGGCCTTCACCTGCGGCAGCGCGGCGGCGCCGGCCAGGAAAGCCCAGTCCACCCGCCCGCCCACCAGATCGGTGACCGCGGCGGAGTCACCCCGGTACGGCACGTGCACCGACTTCACACCGGTCTCGGCCTTGAACCATTCGCCGGCCAGGTGGTTCACCGCGCCGTTGCCGGCCGAAGCGTAAGTCAGGTTGGACGCCGGGTCACGGCCCTTCTTGAGGAAGTCGTCGAACGTGGCCATGGTCGAGGTGGCGGGCACGACGAGGAAATACGGATAGCTCGCCACAA
The DNA here is from genome assembly GCF_030160815.1 of Hydrogenophaga electricum. Lineage (NCBI taxonomy): Bacteria > Pseudomonadati > Pseudomonadota > Betaproteobacteria > Burkholderiales > Comamonadaceae > Hydrogenophaga > Hydrogenophaga electricum. Next base: position 4,890 of record NZ_BSPB01000059.1, read on the forward strand.
GCCCGATGGCGGTGAAATCGCGCAGTGGGTCGTAGCCCAGGCTCTTTTGCAGATTGGGCGCGATGGACAAGGTGCCGCTGCTGCCGAACATGAGCGTGTAGCCGTCCGGAGCGGCCTTCTTCACCAGCGTGGCCGCCACACCACCACCCGCCCCGGCCTTGTTGTCGACGACGAAGCTCTGGTTGAAACGTGCGCTGAGCTGCTCGGCCAGGATGCGGGCCACCACGTCGGTGGGGCCGCCGGCCGTGAAACCGACAACGATGGTCACGGCACGGTTCGGCCAGTCGCTGGCCGTCTGGGCCCAGGCCCCGCTGCCGGTGGCCAGTGCGCCGGCCAGCGCGACCGCGCGGATGAGGAAGCCCCGTTTGTGGGAAAAGCGCATGAAATGTCTCCTGATGGTGATGGCGGAACGGATGACCACCGCGGGCCGGGTCACGCGATGCGGTAGGCGTGCACGCCCGGCACGCCGGCCGTTGGGTACAGCGTGCAGACCATGGGGTCGTGACCGGGCACGATGTGGTCTTCGCTGTCGGCCAGCGCGCGGATGCGGGCATAGCCCTGCAACATGTCGTCGAGGCTGTAGATGGCGGGGAAAGGGTTCTCTTTGACGAGGTTCTCGCGGTAGTGGGCAGCGTCGGACGCCAGCACCACCCAGCCGCGCGCAGTCCATACCCGCACCACCTGCAGGCCATCGGTGTGGCCGCCCACGCGGTGCAACTCCAGGCCCTCACGCAGTTCGTGAAAGCCGTCGACCAGGCGCACATCGCCCCGGTACAGCCGCTTGATCAGCAGACCGACATCGTCGGTGGAAAAAAAGTGGTTCTGCTTCGGGTCGCACATGCAGTCGCCCGTTGCGTAACGCACCTCCCGGTCCTGCACCCAGATGCGGGCCGAAGGAAAGGCGCCGAGATTGCCGGCGTGGTCGTAGTGAAGGTGGGTGATCACCACGTCGCTCACATCGCCGGGGGCATGGCCCAGGCGGCGCAGCGATTCCAGCGGCGATACCAGGTACTGGCGCTGACGCACCAGGGCCGACGCCGGACTGAAGCCCGTGTCCACCAACGTCACGCTGCCCTGCCCCACCACCAGCCAGACAAAAAAATCCAGTGCCATGGGCGCGTCGGGATCGCCATCGACCGGGTGCAAGAAGTTGCTGTGGCGCACGCGCTCCACGGTCGCGTACTTGATGGCCAGGACCTCGAACGGCGCGGTCATGGAGCGCGCCTCGTGAGCAGGCGCACCAGGGTGTGCAGATACTGCACAACGCCTCCGCGGAAGGCCAGCACGCAGGCGACGAAGATGACGCCCATGATGACGGGCACCAGCGCATCGAACTCGCCCGACAGCAGGTGGTGCACCAGCACCAGGATGGTGGCGCCGAAAACCGGCGCGATGAGCGAGCCGATGCCGCCCAGGATCATCATGATGACGCCGTCGGTGGAGAGGTGCCAGTGCACATCCGACAGGCTCGCCAGCCCGAACACGAGGGTCTTGAGCCCGCCGGCGATGGCCGCCACACCGGCCGACAGCGTGAAGGCCAGCACCTTGTAGCGGTTGACGTTGTAGCCCAGCGAGGTGACGCGCTGTTCGTTGTCTTTGATCGCCTTGAGCACCTCGCCATAGGGCGAGTTGACCACGCGGTGCACGCCCCACCAGGTCAGCACCACGATCGCCAGCACGAAGTAATACAACACGTAGTTGTTGCCCAGGTCGAGCAGGCCGAGGAAAGCCCCGCGCGGCACGCCCTGGTAGCCGTCCTCGTTGTTGCTGAAAGGCGCGGCCACGATGATGAAGTACACCAGTTGCGACAGCGCCAGCGTGATCATGGAGAAATAGATGCCCTTGCGCCGGATCGCCAGCGAGCCGGTGCAAAAGGCCACCAACATCACCAGCAGCAGCGCACCCAGCAGCGCCAGCTCGGGCGTGAAGCCCCAAGCCTTGGTCATGTAGCCGGTGGCGTAGGCGGCGATGCCGAAGAACGCCGCGTGGCCGAACGACAGCAGGCCGGCATAGCCGAACAGCAGGTTGAGCGAGCAGGCGAACAGGGCCATGCAGGCCAGTTGCGCCATCAGCACCGGGTACAGCCAGACCGGCAGCACCAGGGCCAGCAGCAGCACAGCGACCGTGATTTTCTTTTCAGTGGCTTGCGTGTTCACGGGTCACTCCTTACCGAACAGGCCCGAGGGCCGCAGGATCAGCACCAGGATCATCACGACGAAGATGACCACGGTGGAGGCTTCAGGCCAGTAGGCGCGCGTGAGGCCTTCGACCAGCCCCAGGAACAGGCCGGTGATGATGGAACCCAGGATCGACCCCATGCCGCCGATGACCACGATGGCGAACACCACGATGATCAGGCTGTGCCCCATGATCGGGCTGACCTGGTAGATCGGCGCGGCCAGCACGCCGGCAAAGCCGGCCAGCGCCACGCCCAGACCGTAGGTCAGCGTGACCAGCACCGAGACGTTGATGCCGAAGCTGCGCGCGATGGCCGGGTTCTCGGTCGAGGCACGCAGATAGGCACCCAGCTTGGTCTTTTCAATCATGGCCCAGGTGGCAAAACACACCACCAGCGACGCCACGATCACCCACACCCGGTACTTGGGCAGGCGCATGAAGCCCAGGTTGTAGGCCCCGCTGAATGCTTCGGGCGCGTCGAAGGACATGCCCGCAGCGCCAAACCAGTAGCGCGCCAGGCCTTCGATGATGTACGCCAGCCCCAGCGTGAGCAGGATGCCGAACACGTGATCGATCTGGTAGAGCCGGCGCAGCATGGTGCGCTCCAGCACACACCCGAAAGCGCCGATGAGCAACGGCACGATCAGCAGCGACCACCAGTAGCTCACGCCCAGCTTGGTCAGCAGCAGCCAGGCCAGCAGCGCACCCAGCATGTAGATCGCGCCATGCACAAAGTTGACGATGTTCAGCATGCCGAAGATCACGGCCAGGCCGAGGCTGAGAATCGCGTAGAAAGACCCGTTGACCAGACCGACGACGATCTGGCCCATGACGACGGGCAGTGGCAGTCCAAAAAGCTCCATGGTGGTCCTCAGATGCCCAGCAGCTCTTTGAGCGCTGCCTGTTGCGAGGCGATCTCTGCAGCCGGCAGGTGCGAGACCACCTCCCCGTGTTCGATCACGTAGAGCCGGTCGGCCAGATCGGCCGCAAACTCGAAGTTCTGCTCCACCAGCACGATGGTGTAGCCGCGCTGTTTGAGGGCCTCGATCACCTGCCCCAGCTTCTCCACGATCACAGGGGCCAGCCCTTCGGAGATTTCGTCCAGGAACAGGATGTCGGCCCCGGTGCGCAGGATGCGCGCCATCGCCAGCATCTGCTGTTCACCGCCCGAGAGTCGGGTGCCCTGGCTCTTGCGGCGCTCCTTCAGGTTGGGAAACAGGTCGTAGATCTCGTCCAGCGACATGCCGCCCGGCTTGAGCACCGGCGGCAGCAGCAGGTTCTCCTCGCAACTGAGCGAGGCGTAGATGGCACGCTCCTCCGGGCAGTAGCCCACGCCCAGGCGGGCGATCTGGTGCGTCGGCAGCGACATCACGTCGCGGCCATGGATGCGCACCTCGCCGGACCGCTGGCTGGTGAGGCCCAGGATCGCGCGCAGGGTGGAGGTGCGGCCGGCGCCGTTGCGGCCCAGCAGCGACACGCATTCGCCCTGGCGAACCTCGATGTCGATGCCATGCAGCACATGGGACTCGCCGTACCATGCCTGGAGGTGCTTCACCTCAAGGGCGAGAGGGCTGCTCGTCAATTCGGACTCCTGTGCTTCTTGCGGCCCATGTAGGCCTCGATCACGGCCTCGTTGGCCGAGACTTCCGCGTAGGTGCCGCTGGCCAGCTCGCTGCCGCGTGCCAGCACGGTGATGCGGTCGCTGATACCCGCCACCACCTTCATGTTGTGCTCCACCATCACCACGGTGCGGCCCGCGGCGAACGACTTCACCAGCGCCATGATGTGTTCCACGTCCTCGTGGCCCATGCCCTGCGTGGGCTCGTCCAGCAGGATCACGCGCGGCTCCAGCGCGATGGTGGTCGCCAGTTCGAGCGCGCGCTTCTGCCCATAGGCGATTTCCACCGCCAGCCGGTCGGCGGCACTGTCCAGGCGCACCAGCCGCAGGATCTCCAGGGCGCGCTCGTTGTAACGCTCCAGCAGGCGGTTGGCGCTCCAGAAGTTGGGCGCACCGCCGTCGCGCTTTTGCAGCGCGATGCGCACGTTCTGCAGCACCGTGAGGTGGCCGAACACCGCCGATATCTGGAACGAGCGCACCATGCCCAGGTTCGCGATCTCGGCCGGCGACTTGCCGGTGATCTCCGCGCCGTCCAGGAACACCTGGCCGCGCGAGGGCTTGATGAAGCTGGTCAGCAGGTTGAAGAACGTCGTCTTCCCGGCACCGTTGGGGCCGATGATGGCGTGGATGTCGCCCTTGCGCACCGCCAGGGAGACCTTGTCGACGGCCGTGAAGCCGTTGAAGTCCCTGCCCAGCGAGCGGGCCTCGAGGATGATGTCTGGTTGCATGGGGGCGCGGGGCACCCCGGCCACGAACGGCCGGCAATGCCCAGGAAGATCAGGTCACTTCTTGACCAGGGAGCACTTGCTCTCGGCCAGCGGATGGAAAGCCTTGTCGCCGGGCACGGTTTCCAGCACCGTGTAGTAGTCCCACGGCGACTTGGACTCGGCCGGCTTCTTCACGCGCACGAGGTACATGTCGTGAACCATCTTGCCGTCTTCGCGCACCTTGCCATTTTTGGCGAAGGCGTCGTTGATCGGCATGCTCTTGATGGCCTTCATCACGTCGGCCACGTCGTCCGACTTGGCCTTCTCGATGGCCTTGAGGTACTGCAGCGTGGCCGAGTACTGGCCGGCCTGCAGCGCGGTGGGCATGCGCTTGGTCTTTTCGAAGAACTTGCGTGCGAAGGCGCGCGAGGACTCGTCGAGATCCCAGTAGAACGATTCCGCGAACAGCATGCCGCCCGAGTCCTTGAGGCCGATGCCGTGCACGTCGACGATGCTCATCAACATGGCCACCGCCTGCTGGCCACCCTCGACCAGACCGAATTCCTTGCCCTGCTTGATCGCGTTCTGCAGGTCCAGCCCGGCGGTGGCGATCGCCACAGCGTCGGCCTTGCTGGCCTGCGCCTTCAGGATGTACGAAGAGAAGTCGTTGCCGGGGAAGGGATAGCGCGAAGAACCCAGCACCTTGCCGCCCGCACCTTCGATGAACGCCTTGCCGTCGTTCTCCAGCGAATGGCCGAAGGCGTAGTCGGCCGTCAGGTAGTACCAGCTCTTGGCACCGTTCTTCACGATGGACTGCGTGCCCACCTTGGCCAGCGAATAGGTGTCGTACACCCAGTGCAGGTTGGTCGGCGTGCAGTCCTCGTTGGAGATGCGCACGGCGCCCGCGCCGGTGACGATGGAGATGCGGTTCTTCTCCTGCGCGATCTTCATCGCGGCCAGTGCCACGGCGCTGCTGCCCAGTTCGGTCACAGCGTCGACCTTGTCGCGGTCCAGCCATTCACGCACCCGGGCCGAGCCCACGTCGGCCTTGTTCTGGTGGTCGGCACTCACGACCTGGATCGGGTAGCCCAGCACCTTGCCGCCAAACTCCTCGACCGCGATTTCGGTCGCGACGATGGAGCCGCGGCCAACGTTGTCCATGAAGGGTCCGTTGATGTCGGTCAGCACGCCGATCTTGACCATGCCGTCCGAGATCTTCGCCTTGGCATCCTGCGCGTGGGCGGCCATCGACGCGGCCAGCAGGGCAGCGCCAAGCGCCACCCGGGTAAGGGCAATCCGTTTCATGAGTGTGTCTCCAGGGTTTGTGTGTGGAACGGGAAAATGCGGCCCGCCGCTACAGGCGGATCGGGTCCAGGCCGTTGGACTCGGCCCAGAAATCGGTCATGGACGAGGTGTCCTGCCCGTCCTTGCCCGCATGCCGTGCGAGCTGGAACAGGCTGCGCGCCAGGTTGCCCATGGGCAGCGACACCCCGGCCGACTGCGCGGCCTGGCAAGCCAGCGTGAGGTCCTTGAAGCCCAGCGCGATGTCGAAGCCGGGCGTGAGGTCGCCCTTGAGCACCTTGACCGGCCACTTTTCCTTGAGCTGGCCGTTGGACGCCGTGGTGCCGGTGAGCACCTCGAAGGTCTTGCGCACGTCCAGCCCGAGCGCGCTGGACAGCACCAGGGCTTCGGAATTGATCTGGCAGTAGCACAGCACCATCAGGTTGTTGATGAGCTTCATGCGCGTGCCCGCGCCCGGCGAACCGCAGTGCAGCACCGTGGTCCCCATCTTGAGCAGCAGGGGTTCGAGCACGGCCCGATCGGCCTTTTCAGCCCCCAGCATGAACAGCGATTCACCCCGGTCGGCATGCGCCGCCAGCCGGCCCACCGGCGCGTCGGCAAAGTGCACGCGGCGCTCGCTGGCGGCGCGCGCCAGTTCGTCGACCGTGTCGGTGTCGATGGTGCTCAACTCCACCAGGTGGGCCCCGGCCTTCAAACCGGCCAGCACACCGCCTGCGCCCAGGATCACTTCGCGCGCCTGCTTCGGGCCGGGCAGCATGGTGAACACCACGTCCACGTCCGCCGCGAGCTGCTGCACATCCGGGGCACGCCGGGCGCCGAGCGCGACCAGCTTGTCCACCGGCGCTATCTGAAGGTCGTGGACCGTGAGGTCCACCTGGTTGCGCACAAGGTGGGACGCCAGGGCAAAGCCCATGCGACCGAGTCCGATGAAGCCGACTTTCATGGCTGGATTTCCGGGGATTCGATGCGCTGCAGCACGGGCAGCAGGTGGCTGATGAACGCGGCCGGCGCCTCGCTCATCGGAAAGTGACCGATGCAGGGCATGATCTGCAGCTGCGAGCCGGGAATGAGGCGCGCCAGGTCTTCACTGTCCTCGGGTGTGCACGAATAGTCGTACTCGCCGGTGAGCAGGTACAGCGGGCACTTCGACACGTCGATCTTCTGCACCATGCCGCGCAGATCGCCCTCGCCTTTGTAGAAGTGCAGGTCGCCTTTGAAGATGCCGGGACCACCCTGCATGTAGTGCCACAGCGTTTCCCAGCGGTCCTGGTTGTCGGCGTGCGGGCCGATCAGGCCCGAGACGATGCCCGCACACACCTCGCCACCGTGCACGTCCGGGCGGTGCAGCCAGTCAAGTTCGTAATAGGGATTGACGTGCGCACCCGACTGCAGGCCGATCAGCGCCTTGAAGCGCTCAGGGCAGCGCAGCGCCAGGTGCAGCACCACGCGCCCGCCGATGGAGCAACCGAGGGTGATGGGCCGATGGATCTCCATCGCGTCCATGAATGCCGTGATGGTCTCGACGTAGAGGTCGCTGGTGAGCTTGTATTCGTGTGTCTCCCAGCCCGCCGGGGGCGACGACTTGCCGTGGTAGGGCATGTCGAAGCAGATGACCTGGAAGCGCGAGGTGATGGCCTCATCGTTCATCAGTCCGCGGTACTGGCGGCTGTCGCTGCCTGCGGTGTGCAGGCACAGCAGCGGCTGGCCGGCGCCGGCAGTTTCATAGTAGACACGGCAGGCACGGCCCGCAATCTCGACGTTGACATAGCCGCCCACCACGGCCTCTTTCTTAGCGCGCATGGATCTGGCTCCCGAGCTGGCGCACCAGCTCCTTGAAATACAGCAGGTTGCTCATGAAGATGGCCTGATCGCCTTCGACCTTGAGCGTCTTGAACTTGACCATGGCCATGAGATCGTGGAAACGCGGTTGCGGCGTGGGTGCCCAGAAGCGCTGCCAGGTGTCGTCGCCGGCCACGAGGGCGAAAGTCCAGCGCGGCATCACGTGCGGACCAGGCTGGACGCGCACCACGCGGCCTTCGTGGATGGTGACGAGGTACTCGGCCTCGCCCTTCTTGAGCAGGAAGGTGACGTTGACATAGCGGCCGCGGTAGGCCAGCCAGTCGCCACTCGGGTCGTTCGGATGGGTAGGGTTCATGGGTTCATCTCCGGAAGTGGATTCTCCATAGCGCACACATCCGGACAACCGACAATTTGTCCGCAAGGAATGACCTTTGGTCATGACTGTCATGCGCCGCCCTCGCCCGCCCCTGCCGGCACGGTCAGGCGGCGTGCCCAATGGCGGTACACGGGCTGCACCAGCACCAGCACAGCCACCAGCCGCGTGACCTGAAAGGCCGTGACCACGGCCACCCCCAGTTGCAACACCTTGGCGGTGATGGACATCTCGGTCATGCCTCCGGGCGCGGTCCCCAACATGGCGGTCGCCGGGTGCAGGCCACTGACCAGCGCCAGCAAGCCGCCGAAGACCGCACAGGCCAGCAGCAGACCCAGCGTGCCCAGGGCAACGCGCCACAGCCAGTGCGGCGCCGTGCGCACAAAAGCCGGGCTGAAGCGCACACCCAGGCTCACACCGATGAACAGCTGCGCCAGGTTGGACAGCACGGCGGGCACCGCGGACGGGGCGGTCTGGGTGACGGCCAGTGCGATCGCCACCAGCAAGGGGCCGAGGAACCACGGGTTGGGCAAACGGCGCCAGCGCATGAGCCACGCGCCCGCCCCGGTGGCCAGCGCCAGCAGCGCGAGACCCACCACGCTGGCGGTTTTCGTGAGGCCGGGTGAGAGCGCCACCACATCGAGGTGCCACCACGATTTCGCCATCAACATGCCGAAAGGCATGACCAGCACCACGATCAGCATGCGCAGGCTGTGCGAGGCCGCGACCAGATCGGTGCGCGCGCCCTCGCGCTCGGCCAGCAGCGTCATTTCGGAAGCGGCGCCGATCGCGCCGGCGTAGTAGGCCGAGGGCCGCAGCGCGGCGTCGTCCACACCCGGCAACCGCCCCGAGCACGAACGGTACAGCCAGTGACCGTACAACAGCCCGAGCAGCAGCGCCCAAACCACCGAAGACACCACCGCCCACCAGAGACCCAGCAGTTGCGCCACGATCTGCGGTGTGAAGTACAGGCCCAGCGAAGCGCCCATCACCCACTGCCCGGCATTGCGCAGGCGCAGATCGCTGCGGGTTGGCAGGCCGCCCAGGGTCAGCAGCGCGGTGGCCAGCAATGGGCCCAGCATCCACGGGATCGGCATGCGCAGCCACAGGCACAGCTCGGCCGCCGCCCAGGCCAGCAGCAGGGTGAACAGTTTGAAGCGCAGATCGGGGCGTGGCGACGGCGGTTCGCCGGGCGAAACCACCGCCATCTCAAAGGTCCAGCAGTTGCGCGCGCGCCTCCAGCGTCCACAGGTGGCTCAGCAAGCGCTCCGCACGCTCGCTGCCCACCACGGGCACCGCCAGTTCGAGGAATTTGCCGGACAACTCGTCGTCCGTCAGTGGCTGCTCGGGATCACCCTTGCGCGTGGGCTGCAGGTAGCTGCCCGTGCGGCCGTCTTCGGTGGTGAAGCGCAGGCGCGCGGCGCGCTGCCCCGGGAAGCGCCCGTCGATTTCGGGATCGACGCTCAGGTGGATGCGCGCCATCAGGGCCCGGACGTCGGGATCGCTCAGGCGCTCGTCCGAAAACGCCGACAGCCGCACGCTGCCGTGAATCAGCGCCGTGGCCACCACGAAGGGAATGCTGAACCGCGCCTCGGCCGCCGTGCGCGGGTGAAAGTTGCCGGCCACCGCCAGCGCCGGGCCATAGGTCGCCACCTCGACCCGCTGCAACGTCTGCCAGCGCACATCGCCCATGCGCGCGCGCAGTTCCAGCGCCCCGTCAATGGGTGCGAAGGTGTGGCCGCAGCAGGCGTGGTTCTTGAAGGTCATGCGGGTGATGTGGAAATCCCGCCCCAGCGTGGCCACCGCCTGCGCCCAGTCGACGTCACCGCTCATGGCGCGGCCCAGACCGGCCTCGCCATCGAGCACATCGAGCGAACCGGTCACCCCCTGTTCGGCCGCCAGTGCGGCCAGCACGCCCGCCTCGGCCGCGTGGCCGGCGTGCAGCGGTTTGGACATGGAGTCCATGCGGAAGGCCTGCTGCAGGCCGGCAGCGAAGGTGGCACCGGTACACAGCGCATGCGCGTGCCGCGTGGCGTCCAGGCCCAGCAGTGTCGCGGCGGCCGAGGCCGCGCCGAACGTGCCGACGGTGCCGGTGTTGTGCCAGTGGCGGTAGTGGTCGCGCCCCATGGCGGCGCCGATGCGGGTTGACACCTCGTAGCCCGCGACCACACCGCGGATCAGCTGCAGGCCCGTGGCGCCACGCGCCTGTGCCAGGGCCAGGGCGGCGGCGATGGTCGGCGCCCCCGGGTGGAAGATGGCCTCGCGGTAGATGTCGTCCACCTCCACCGTGTGGGCCGCCGTTCCGTTGATCAGCGCCGCCGCGCGCACCGTGGCCGCCCGGCCCAGCGCCAGGCGCGCGCCCCCGCGGTCCAGGTCTTCTTGCAGCGCCTTCTCCAGCAGCGTGGGCGGCGCCTCGACGGCACCGGGCAGCAGCGCGGCGTACCAGTCGACGATGGCACGCTTGGCGTGGTGCACCACCTCGGCAGGAAGTGGTGCGTGGCACAGGGAAGCGGCGTAGGCGGCGAAAGTCTGGGCAGCGGTCATGGGCCGATCTTGGCCGCAGCGCCCGGCGCTGACCACTTCACATTTGTGGCGCTGGTATGAGAATTTGTTCAGGCTCATGACAAAAGCGGAAGTTCTCAAGCCCGGTCGGCGCGGGCAATATCCGCCCGTCATCGAACCCACCACACAGGACAGTGCATGGATTTCACACTCAGTGAGGAACACCGGGCTTTTGCCGATTCGGTCGCCCGTTTCGCCAACGACAAACTCAAGGACGGCGCGCTCGCCCGGGCCCACGCCACCCATTACCCCTGGGAGACAGCCGCGTTGCTGGCCGAACAGGGCCTGCTCGGCATCGCCTTCCCCGAAGAAGACCAGGGCCAGGGCGGCACGCTCATGCACGCGGTGCTGGCCATCGAGCAGATCGCCCTGGTCTGCCCGCGCAGCGCCGACATCGTGCAGGCCGGCAACTTCGGCCCGATCCGCACCTTCGTCGAATATGCGACCGCGGAGCAGAAAGCGCGTTTCCTGCCCGACCTGCTGGCCGGCAAGAAGCTGATTTCGCTGGGCATGAGCGAGCCCGACGCCGGCTCGGCCGTGACCGAGCTCAAGACCAGCGCCCGCCTCGACGGCGACCACTACGTCATCAACGGCAGCAAGGTGTTTTCCACCCACAGCCCGGAGGCCGGGCTGTTCCTGATCTACGTGCGCTTCGGTCCCGGCGTGGGCGGCATCGGATCGGTGCTGGTCGAACGCGGCACGCCGGGCTTCCAGATCGGCGAGCCGTCGGCCTTCATGAACGGCGAGCAGTGGGCCCAGCTGTATTTCGACAACTGCCGCATCCCGGTGGCCAACCTGCTGCTGGGCCCGGGTGGCTTCAAGAAGCAGATCTCCGGCTTCAACGTGGAGCGCCTGGGCAATGCTTCGCGCGCGCTCGCGCTGGGCCGACACGCCTTCAACCTGGCGCGCGAACACGCGCTCACCCGCAAACAGTTCGGCCGCGAGCTGTGCGAATTCCAGGGCATCCAGTGGAAGTTTGCCGAGATGGCGATGAAGCTGGAGCAGGCCCAGATGCTGCTGTACCGTGCCGCGCTCGAAGGCGAACACGGTCTGCCATCGGCCCAGAGCACCGCCATGGCCAAACTGGCCTGCAACATGGCGGGCTGGGACGTGTCCAACGAAGCGCTGCAGGTCATGGGCGGCACCGGGTTCAGCCAGGAATGTCTGGTGGAATACTGCGTGCGGCGCACGCGGGGCTGGATGATCGCGGGCGGCTCCATCGAGGTGCTCAAGAACCGCATCGCCGAAGGCGTGTTCGGCCGCACCTTCTCGCAGCGCCCGCCAGCGGCGAACTGACTCGCGCCACGCAGCCCCTGCCCTCCCGGCCCGCGGTACCCATTGCGGGCCGGGCCCGACCCGACTCCCGAAAACCGAGACGCATGAACCAGCCTTCCACCGGCGCCGCCCTGGCCTCGGCCCTGCTCAACCCCACCAGCGTGGCCCTGGTCGGCGTGTCCGACGACACCTCGAAAACCAGTGGCCGCCCGCTGCAGTACCTGCGCCGCAGCGGCTTCGCCGGCGCGATCTACCCCATCAACCCAAACCGCACCACCGTGCAGGGCGAGCGAGCCTGGGCCTCGCTGGCGGCGTTGCCAGAGGTTCCTGAACACGTGTTCGTGCTCTCGCCCACCAGCAGCGTGGTCGAGACGGCACGCGAATGCGCCCGCCTCGGCGTCAAGGCCATCACCGTGCTGGCTTCCGGATTTTCCGAGGCTGGCGCCGAGGGACTGGCGCGCGAACAGGCACTGCGGGACCTCTGCGCCGCCTCCGGCCTGCGCCTGCTCGGCCCCAGCAGCCTGGGGGTGGTGAACCCGCGCAACGGCCTGATGCTCACCGCCAACGCCGCGTTCGCCGAGCCCGATTTGCCGGTGGGCAAGGTGCTGGTGGCCTCGCACAGCGGCAGCATGATCGGTTCGCTGGTCTCGCGCGGCAAGGCCCGGGGCGTCGGGTTTGCGGGCCTGGTGTCGGTCGGCAACGAAGTCGACCTGAGCATCGGCGAGATCTGCATGGCCACGCTCGATGATCCCGACATCGAGGGCTATCTGCTGTTCCTCGAAAGCCTGCGCCACGGCGCCGAGCTGCAGGCCTTCGCGCGCGCGGCACGGCGCGCAGGCAAACCGGTGATCGCCTACAAGCTGGGCCGATCCGCCGCCGCGGCCGAGATGGCCACCACGCACACCGGCGCCATCGCGGGCGAAGACGACATCGCCGACGCCTTCTTCAAAGACCTGGGCATCGCGCGCGTAGGCATCCTCGAGGCCTTGCTGGAAACCTTCCCGCTGGCGCGCCGCATTCCGCTGGAGAGTGCACCGAAACGCGTCGGTGTGGTCACCACCACGGGTGGCGGCGCCGCGATGGCGGTGGACCAGCTCGGTGTGCGCGACGTGGTGGTTGAGCCGCCGTCGGCGCAGACCCTGGCGCTGCTCGATCAGGCCGGCCTGCCCTGCACCCCCGGGCGCGTGCTGGACCTGACCCTGGCCGGGACCAAATACGAAACCATGAAGGCCGCGCTGGACATCCTGCTCGCAGCGCCCGAATTCGATCTCGTGCTCGCGGTGGTCGGTTCTTCCGCGCGCTTCCAGCCGCATCTGGCGGTCAAGCCCATCATCGAATGCGCCCGCCACGCCAAGCCGCTGGCCGCCATGCTGGTGCCCGATGCACCCGAAGCCCTGGCCTCGCTCACGGCCGCGGGCGTGCCCTGCTTCCGCACACCCGAAGCCTGTGCCGATGCCATCGCGGCGGTGTTCGCGCGCCGCCAGCCCGGCCCGCCGGCACAGGCCCTGCCCGCAGACACGCCGGACCAGGTGCGCACGCTCAGCGAAGCCCAGGCCTACGGCATCCTCGACCAGATCGGCGTGCCACACGCCCCCGCCGCGCTGCGCCGTTTCGACGACACCGGCACACCCGCCCCGCTGCCCTTCGGCTTCCCGGTCGTGGCCAAGGTCTGCTCGGCCGAGATCCCGCACAAGACCGAGGTGGGCGGTGTGCTGCTCAACCTGCAGGACGAGCAGGCACTCGCTGCGGCCATGACCACCCTGCGCCAGCATCTGGACGACAAGGCGCCCGGTGTGGCCTGCGACGAGGTGCTGGTGCAGCCCATGCAAAAGGGGCTGGGCGAGGTGCTGGTGGGCTACCGCGTCGACCCGGAAGCCGGCCCCATCATCATGCTGGCCGCCGGCGGCATCTGGGCCGAGATCGCCAAGGACCGCAGCATCCGGCTGGCCCCCGTGACGGTGGAGACGGCGCGCGAGATGGTCACCGAGGTCAACGCCCTCAAGCCGCTCACCGGCTTGCGCGGCAAGCCGCGCGGCGACCTCGAAGCGCTGGCGCGCACCGTCAGCGCGTTGTCGCAACTGGCCTTGCAGCCCGCTTTGCGCGTGGTGGAAGCCGAGGTCAATCCGCTGCTGATCCTGCCGGAAGGCCAGGGCGTGACCGCAGTCGACGCACTGATCTACCAGGCATGAGCGACGCACAGGGCCCCTGCGCAGCCCGCCACCTCGTCGCGGCGCGGCGCGGGCTGCGCGCCCTGGCAGCGAACGGCCAGTCGCACGTCACCACCGGAGAGGCTGGCACCCGCCTGCACTGGCGCCACTGGGGCCCGCCGGACGCCCCCGCGCTGGTGCTGCTGCACGGCGGTCACGGCGCGTGGACGCACTGGGCCCGCAATATCGAAGCCCTGGCCGCCGCCGGGCGCAGCGTCTGGGTGCCGGACATGCCTGGCTTCGGCGACTCCGACACCCTCCCCGGCCCTCCGCATGCCCCCGACCGCATGGTCCGCCTGGTGGCGGCGCTCGAACAGGGGCTGCGCCAGCTCATCGGCACGCACACCCGCTTTGACCTCGCCGGCTTCTCGTTCGGGGGTCTGGTGGCCGCCCAATGGGCCTGCGGCCCGGCGATGGGCCGTGTGGGGCACCTGGCCTTGCTGGGCACCGCCGGCCACGGCGGCGAGCGCCCGCGGACCATCGAACTGATCAACTGGCGCAGACTGGCCGGCGCTGAGCGCTGGCAGGCGCATGCCGACAACCTGGCCCTGCTGATGCTGCACGACCGCGCGCGCATCGACGCGCATGCCCTGGTATTGCACGCCGACGCCTCGCGCGCCACGCGCTTTCGCAGCAAAGCCATCTCGCGCGACGCACAACTGGCCGACATCCTCACCCCTTACCGCGGCGCCCTGCTGCTGCTCTGGGGCGAACACGACGTCACCGGGCGCCCCCAGCAGATCGGCCCGACCCTGCTGCAAGGCCGGCCCGAACGGCGCCTGCACATCCTGCCCGATGCCGGCCACTGGGTGCAGTACGAACGGCCCGACGCCACCCATGCCCTGCTGCTCGACATGTTCGCGTCGGGCACCTGCAGTCCCTCCTGATCACCGCCTTCGACCGATCCCGGACCCGACCATGCCCCCAGCCTTCATCTGCGACGCGATCCGCACCCCCTTCGGCCGCTACGGCGGCGCCCTCAGCAGCGTGCGCGCCGACGACCTCGGCGCCATCCCGCTCAAAGCCCTCATGGCCCGCAACCCCGGCGTGGACTGGGCCGCCCTGAGCGACGTCATCTACGGCTGTGCCAA